>PFLI01000003.1 GCA_002785065.1 Candidatus Roizmanbacteria bacterium CG_4_10_14_0_8_um_filter_33_9 | reverse complement strand
GAGATGCAGTATCTTCATAAAGCTTGATAATTTTTCCAAACTCACCTTTACCAACACGAAATTCAAACGGATCAAATGTTATATTTCGTCCATACCATTCATTAATATCTGGTAAATATGGAAGCGACAATGTGTATTCGGGATATTCGTGTAAGGTTGGGGGATTATAAGTTACAACCAAACTTTGATGATTATTATATCCATTCATTTCGAATTCATTTCCGGGATGTTGAAGGGTTATCGTTAATCTGTTATAAGGTTTATCAATATTTGCTAATACATTTTTCGATTCGAAATGAGCCATAAATGGTTTTATATTCAAGCCGTTCCAACTATGATTACTCAATCTATGATGAACTTTCGGTATTCCCTGTTTTACATATTTATCAGATATTTTCTTAACCATGTTTTCGTCTAAATCACTCCTATACCAAAAAGCTACTCCTGTTTGAAACTTTTGGGCAATGCTTCTTTTAAAAACTCTATCAACATGTTTTTGAATAAAAGCATCCATTCTTTTTGAATATTTTATGGGCAAGAAATATACATCCATAGCTGATGCTCTTAAATTCCAAAAATTGATTAAATCTATTGAATTGTCATGTTGACCAATGTATACACCATGGTCTGTCCACGACCATCCATTTCCACTTAATTCAAGCAATGAGTCTGTTAGTTTAATTGGCGTAAATAAACCTATGAGATTAGATGAAATATTATCATTCATATTTATCTTGAGAGATTTCGCTCGAAGACCTTTACTAAAACCTTGTTCGAAATTAAATAGTAGATTTTTATTATCGGGATACTGACCAAAGTTAATCGCAAATACTGAATCAAGTTTGTCTGATTTATTCCACTTGGGAAGAACGCAGTTACTTTTTTTAATCGTCTTAAATTCCTTATCCCAATAATAATTAATCAGATTACTGACATCAAAGATTGCCGGTTTTAGACCTTGTCCATCTTGTTGATAAATCTCGCGTTGGTAATGTAACCACGGCAAATGTTTATTATCTTTAATAAAATCTGTAAGTTGCTTTGTTCTATTTAGAGGATACAGTAAATCAACTTGAAATAGGTTAGTTAGCTGCTTTGAAAACTCTAGGTCTGAGTCGACAGGAATAATTGGATTATAAATTCCACCCCATAACATTGTATTCAGCCTAATAACTTCACGAATCTCATCAATATTATTGGGATTAACACAAAAACCTATACGTAAAGGTCGATAACCTACTCCGATTGTTGTACTTGCCATATGTAAACAAATAATTCATAAGTCACTTCTAAATTATGCAATCTTATAAGCACTACTAATAATTGCATCAAAAGTATCAATCTTATCCACTGCTGTATGAGGCACCAGTTTATAAATCCATTTCTTCCCAGTTGCTTTAGTAGCTATTCTGCACCACTCTTCAGCCTTTCTCGCTTTTGAGAAAACTTCCGGATCTTTCTTATCAAGCTTTGATTTATCTTTTACTTCAACCAGATAATTAGCATCGGTTCGTTCAACAACAAAATCTGGATTATAACTACTCGCATATAAATACTTAATTGGTAACTGTCCTAATCGTAACCTTACCCAACTTTTCACTGACTTGTCTTTATCAAGCGAATCGGCTAATAGTTTCTCTTGAGTTGAATCAAATACATAAGCCGGATAGACACTTTTTTTATATCCCTCGATAATATTTCCTCGCGCATCAGCATCAGCCACTTCATCCTTATCTAATCTAACCGATGATATTTTCACTGCTTTTGTATATGGTTCATAACCTAAATCTTTATCAAGCACTGTGAATTTAATCTTTGTGTCTTCGGATAATTTTGCTCTAATTTGAGGAAGCATATCATCAAGAATCGTTTGCTCGTGTTGTTTAATCAAGGCTAATAATATTTTTTTATCAACCTTAATTTGATCCAGATAATATTTGACAATTTTTTGTAGAACAGATTTATATGTTGAATCAACTTCGGATACTTCAAGGATAATAAGACGAACAAAACGATTAACAGGATCAATCTCTTCTTTTACAACTATATCTGCATCAAGTTGTTCTGTTTTTCGAGTAATAATATCCGCTCGAAGTAATTTTGCTTTTATCTTTTTTAACTCTTCAAGCTTCATCTGTATAGGAAAATATTCCAGCTTATTTGACGAATATACCTTTGTCTCAACTACCGGTAATTTAATCCAAAGTTTTTTATCAGAGGTTGGGTTAATTGTTTCAAGCCGCATCTCTTCGTGTTTTTTTGCTTCCTTGACTAAGATCCCTTCGGCCACTTCATGAGCCACTGATAGAACCCGAGCATAATTATCATGAGAAATAATATCAAGTGTATCGAGCGACTCAATACCAGTAAGTTGACCAAAGGGAAGCCGAAGTCCACGGCCAATTGTTTGTTCAATAAGCGTCTTACTAATAGATGCTCGAAATGGAATAATAGTAAAAACGTTGCGGACATCCCATCCTTCTTTGAGCTGTTCAACGTGGATAACGATCTCGTATTTATTAAAAGGCTCCTCAACGTGAAGAAGCTGCATGATTGCATCGGGCTCTGCGCTGGTTACGACCAAAGTTCTGTCCTTATAATACCCGTCAAAAAAGTCATCGTTTGTGACCATTGCTTTTACCTCATTGGCATGAATAATAGATTTTGTTGTGATTAAAGTAATCGGAAGAAGTTTTTTTAATTTATTGTTTCTACAATATTCCTCAATCAAGGCCTTTTTTTCACGATGCAACTGGATACCATCTTCAAGTTTGATTTGATCAATATCACCCTCATAAGTAAAGTCATCGCTTCGAGTAATGACTCCGGGGATCTTAATATACCCATTGGATGGATCTCCACCTTTTGCTAAATTATCCAAAGCAATCTTTGAATCTTTTATAGCATCGGCCAGAGAATAGCTATAAACAATGTTTGTGCTGATTGTTGGTGTTGCTGTAAACTCGAGTCCTAATTCAGGTTGTAAATGATTGATTGCGTTAAGAGAAGCAGTCCCACGGTATCGATGGCTCTCATCCATTAGAATCACTAAGTCTTTTTTCTGAAGAAGCTCTGCAAAACTCGATCCTAATGTTTCTCGATATTTATGGAAACGAAACTCAACATCTTTTCTTTCATTAAAAATCTTTTGAATATTAAAAACATAAATATTAATGGCATCGAATAGTTTATTGCCAAAATCAGCATAGGTATAATTTTCGCCCGTTACTAAATTAAAATCAGGAAATTCTGTTAAACCGTCAAGAACATATTTTTTATTGCCCGGCGTAAAATTGTTAATCGTCTTTGTATAAATAGTTTCTCCAGGAGTGAGAATAAAGAAATCCTTTAATCCTTTGGTGAAATATAGATAGGTAATCATTGCGGCCATTAGTCGAGTCTTACCAACACCGGTTGCCAAAGCAAAAGTAAAGGATGGAAAATTAGTATCAAATTTGATGTTGCCAACTAATTTTGCTTCTACATCTTTTACATTTTCTCCTATTTTGAAAGTAGACATGA
>PFLI01000038.1 GCA_002785065.1 Candidatus Roizmanbacteria bacterium CG_4_10_14_0_8_um_filter_33_9 | reverse complement strand
CGAGTCGAGAGAGATACTTATCAATGGTAAACCAATTGCAAGGCCCAATTTTGATGGAGAAAACGACTTGGTTTTTAATTATCTGATTTTGAACCCAAACCAAAAGTTCACCCGCAAACAGATTGAGGAGGCAGTTAAAAGTAAACTAAGAAAGTCGCTCAGCAAAATAGTCGAGAATTTAGGCTTCAAGAAAGACCTAAGAAAGATCTTCTTTAACGTATCCTCCAGCTCCATTCAATTTAATAATCCAGTGAGTACGTCTTTGAAACTGGATCTGAACTAACCCTTTCGTGTTTCCACCCACTTAGACCCTTCTTGTCCCAAGTACGCCCAAGTGATCCCACCACGACGACATATTTCCTAAATTGTTTTATCCTCCAGATAGGATTTTATTTTATTACTATGGTCCAGGAAAATTTGTCATTAAATGATTATTATTCGACTTCCGACCTTGCTTTGGCGGCCGTGATTTCATTGTGGTTCCCCATGGAATTTATAGACAGGACTAATCCGCACAAGGCTGCATTTCTTTTTAGGAGGGAAAAGGGCCTAGAGGAGATAGTCGAGTCGTTTTGGAAGAGAGATTTAAAGATCGAACCCCAAGCTTACTTTTCACAAATAAAAGCAGTAAAGGCAAGGTTATATGGGGAGAGCTAAAATATGGAAAATTTAAACGAAAGAAAATTAAGGCTGCTTGAGAATATAGGGAAACTTATCAAGGCGATTGACGATGAAATCGACTGGTTTATCTCTTCATTTATGGAAATGGATCCGAAAAGAAGAACACTGGCCAGAAACCTTTTTTACCAAAAACAAGAAGAAAGGGCGCAATTGGCGAAGGAGGCATATGAACGATTCAAGTGATGACACGCCGAGAAATTTTCAGGAGCTTATGAAAGATGAATTTGAGGTTGAAATTCCGGCTCCAAAAGAGCAGGAGAAGATTACTTATAACGTCTCCGATTTTAAGCCAATCACCTCCGAAGATTTGATAAAAATTCTAGGCCTTACCATTAAACGGGACGAAACAAATAAGGTAATTACTTTTTTGGCCCAGCTCTCGGTCTATACGGAAGATTCACAAGTCAACATCAGCTTTAATGCGCCCAGCTCCACCGGCAAAAGCTTTATCCCTCTGGAAATAGTCAATCTGTTCCCCGTGGAAGATGTGATTAAGCTGGGCAACTGTTCCCCGACGGCCTTTTACCACGAGCAGGGCGAGTACGATAAGGCCACTAACACCATTAAGGTTGATCTATCAAAGAAAATTATTATTTTTTTAGATCAGCCAAGTACCCAGCTTCTTGAACGGCTCCGCTCGCTATTGTCGCATGACGAAAAGGAAATAAAGGCCAAGATCACCGATAAAAACCAAAGAGGGGGCAATCGGACAAAGACAGTTATTATCAAGGGTTTTCCGGTGGTTATCTTTTGCACGGCTGGACTTCGACTAGACGAACAAGAGGCGACGAGATTTTTACTGCTTTCACCCGAGATAAGCTACGAAAAGATTCGGGAGGCGATCTACGAAAAGATCAAAAAGGAAGCAGATAGTAAGAGCTATAAAGATGCTACTGAAAAAAACCCAGATCGTAAACTCCTCAAGGAAAGAATACTAGTCATAAAGGAAGCTAATGTTAAGGAAATAAAGTTGGGCAACCCGGAATTGGTCAAGGAGTTATTTTCCAAAAACATGAAGCAGCCAAAACCAAGGCATCAGCGGGATATAGCCAGGGTGATCAGCGTAATTAAAATTTTAGCGCTTCTTAATTTATGGTTTAGAGAGAAAGACGGGGAAGCGATTATTGCTAACGACGACGACATAAAAGAGGCTTTTAGGATTTGGGAAAGTATTTCAGAGTCGCAAGAGTTAAATCTGCCGCCATATGTGCTCAATCTCTATAAGGACGTGATTCTAGAGGCTTACAGGGCTGTAAACAGGGGATTGAGCAGGCAAGAGATAATGAAGAAGCACTTCGAGGTTTACGGCCGGTTTTTACCTGATTGGCAGCTTCGGCAATGGATCATCCCGATGCTTGAAACCTCCGGCTTAATTACCCAAGAGGCTGACCAGTTGGACAAGAGGAAGATTTTGATATATCCCACGGCGGAAATAAATAGTGAGTTGGAGCGTGGGGTGGAGGAAATATTTGGAGGAAAATTGGAATGAATAAGGTCTTATTGCCAAGAATTACTTTTAAAGAGTTTAATCCAGATGAAAAAAGGATCGAGATGGCTTATGCAAGAATTTTTGAAATAGCCAGAAGAAATATTTTAGCAAATAGGCAGTTGACAAATGATATGATAGTAAAGTACACTAAAGTACAGAATGGAAAAGAAATATTTAACGATAGAGGAAGTGGCCGAACAATTGAAAGTAAACAAGGTGACAGTTTATCGGTTAGCCAGAAAGGGGAAGATTCCGGCGTTTAAGTTCGGCAAAGCTTGGAGAATAAGCTCGGCTAAACTTGAAAAACTTTTTGAGGGAAAATTGAAGAAATGAACGATACTGCTAAAACAATAAAACAACCAATAAACTCTGCCCTCTATGCAAGAGTTTCCACCGGCAGGCAGGAAAATGAGCAAACAATCGAGAGTCAGCTCGATGAGGTTAAAAAAAGAATTACCGAAGATGGGAATACCCTACTTTCTCAAAATATATTTATTGATAATGGATGGTCCGGCGAATTAATAGCGAGACCTTCGTTGGATATGATGCGGGATGCAGCCAAAGAAGGAAGATTTGAGACCTTGTATGTTTATGACCGAGGTCGGCTTTCAAGAACTTTTGCTCATCAGGAAATAATTATTGAGGAGTTAGTCGATCGGGATATTAAATTTGTTTCTCTTCACGACATAGAAGCCGATACTCCAGAAACACGAGTGTTACAAAGTATGCAAGGCGTTTTTCATGAATACGAAAGGGTAAAAATTGCTGAAAGAATGAGAAGGGGTAAACTTTTCAAAGCAAGGAACGGAATTATTATTAATGGTGAACCTCTCTATGGTTTTAAATTTATTAGAAACAATCCGAAGGAACCAATTAGTTGTTTAATTAATGAAGATGAAGCGAAAGTGGTAAGACTTATTTGGAATTGGTTTGGGGTAGATAGGCTTTCGATAAATCAGATACTAAAAAAGCTTTACGATTTGAAAATTAGACCGAGAAAAAGGAAAAGTGACTTTTGGACAAAAGGACCGGTGGTTAGAATCTTAAAATGCGATAGTTATGTTTCCGGCAAAGCTTACTACAACAAATCAGAATCGGTTGTGGCAAAGAATCCGATAAAGGATACCCGCTATAAGAAAATTAAAAAAACCAGTAGGCGCTTAAGAAACAGGGAAGACTGGATCGCTTTTGATGTACCCCAATTGATTAACGATCTTTCTCTTTACGGAAAAATTCAAAATATTTTAGACTTCAATA
>PFLI01000068.1 GCA_002785065.1 Candidatus Roizmanbacteria bacterium CG_4_10_14_0_8_um_filter_33_9 | reverse complement strand
AGTTTTGATTAATTCTCGATTTAACAATACAATCACGTTCCTTACCTTTGGGAAATTGAGTGATATTTTTTAGTTTATTTTCAAAATCAATAATTTTATTTTCACTTTCATATACTGTTTTTTCCCAATCGTTTTTAAATAGCAACCAAATATTTTTATCCTCTTCCTCTATCTTTTTTGATGTATTTTTGTTTGTGTCAAGTTGGGAAAAATTCTTAAATCGTTTTGCAACTTCTTTTGGTGTTTTACCTAATAATTCAGCGAACTTAATAATATTAGCATTATTGGAATTTATTTCATTTATTGGTATTTTGCAGTATAAGTTATATCCTGATAATAATTCTTCTCGTGATCAACTATCTGAAATTTCAGTAAGTAGTACAACAGCATTTTCAATGTCTTCTAAATTTTCAACAACAAAACTTATCTGAAAATTATTGCCAAAACCACCAGTAGTTTCTTGTCTTTTTAAAAATTTTATTTTTCCTATATATTTTTGTTTTATGTAGTCACTATTTCTTAAACACCATATATCTATTTTTGGTTTATTTTTTGCTAATAAGATGTAAGCAAATCTTTTTCCGCCTTTTTGATATAAACCACACCATTTATTAGTTTCAGAAACAGATAAGGCAACTATATTATTTTTAAGTCGATTTGATAGTTGATAAAAAAGTTGTTTAGAAATACTAGGTTTTTCCATAACGTTTTTTTTGAGTACCAAACCGTATCGCGATTAACTAATATAAGTTAGCATACTCATATGAAATAACATAAAGAAAATATGATACCTTTTCTTGTCTTCTCAACAAATGACTAGGAAGAATCAAATTTGATCTTAGATAATACCTTCTTTATTTCATCTTTAGACATATATGTTTTTATTATAGATGTTTTTTAAAACAAAAATATATGAGATTATCAAAAAATATCATTATTATTTTCTTGTGGTTGTATTGATATTATCTAGTGAATTCCATATAAGATAATATGTTTTTTTTGCTATCTCGTAAGAAAATCCTCGACGGAGGAGGAATGATATTGCTTTTTTAAAACGGGTTTTGGGATCAAGACGGGAAAAAGTCTGCTGTTTTTTTTGAAGTGCAAGGAATGCAAGATTTGTTTCATCTTCTGGATTTTGTTCAAAAAATGCATCAATAAGATCTCGATCAACTCCTAATTGTTGTAATTCTCTTGAAAGGGCAAATGCACTTTTTGGTTTTAATTTATTCCTTTGTGTAACAAAAAGCTTGATAAATTTTTCGTCATCAACATATCCTTGTTCTTTCAATTGTGTAACTACTTTTTCGATAATTTCCGGAGTAAAGTTATTTTTTTTCCGTTCTAAATATTTCACGATTTCTTTCTCGGTTCTCAGACGGAATTTAAGAAAAAAATAAGCAAGGTTGAGAGCTTGGGAAAAAGAATCTGACATGTCATTTCTTTCCAAACATTTTTTGATCTAAAGCTTTTAAAAGTTGTTGTTTTACTTTTTCATCGGTATTGAGAGTTTCTTTTACCTGGTCTTTTCCTTGTCCCAGCATTTTATCTTCAAACTTAATAAATGCACCGCTTTTTGTAAGAATTCCTGCCGTAATCGCTGCATCAATGATGCTATCTAATTTATCAATACCTTCACTATTGATGGTAAATTCAGCATCTTTAAACGGAGGAGCAATTTTATTTTTAACTATTTTAACGCGGACTCGAGTGCCGTATACTTGTCCATTTTTTTTCAAGGTTTCAATTTTTCGCACATCCATTCGGATTGACGCATAAAATTTAAGTGCCATTCCGCCGGAAGTTGTTTCGGGATTTCCAAACATAATACCGATTTTAAGACGAAGTTGATTGGTAAAAATAATGGTTGTTTTTGATTTGGAAACAATACCGGTTAATTTTCGAAGTGCTTGAGACATGAGGCGGGCTTGAAGACCCATTTGTGCATCTCCCATTTCTCCTTCAATTTCAGCTTGAGGAACAAGGGCTGCAACTGAATCGATGACAATGAGGTCAACTCCACCTGATCTGACAAGTTGTTCGGTAATCTGAAGAGCTTGTTCTCCAGTATCGGGTTGAGACACCAACAAATCTTCCAGTTTCACCCCAATTTTTCTTGCCCATGCTGGATCAAGTGCATGTTCTGCATCAACAAATGCAACTACTCCACCTGTTTTTTGGATTTCTGATATGAGTGAAAGACAGAGTGTAGTTTTTCCGGAAGATTCAGGTCCATAAATTTCAATAATTCTTCCCTTAGGAATACCACCAACTCCAAGAGCAATGTCGAGCGCAGGCACTCCCGTTTTTATTACTTCAACTGCGACTGTTGGGTGTTCTCCCAACCTCATGATTGATCCCTTTCCAAACTGTTTTTGTATTGCTTCAATTGCAAAATCGACCGCTTCTGTTTTTGGATTTTTTGGTTCAGTTTTCATATATTTTTGTGAATAAAATTGATAAATGATTGAGTTTAAATAACCTCATTGTACTATGTGAAAAGGTAATGTCAAATTAATAATAAATATCAAACTTTTCTTCATCATTCTGGTAAGCCTCGCTAAAGGCGGGCGCATCCAGAATCAGATTCTGGACAATTACGTATGGTGCCAGAATGACGTATATTATTGTCTATTTGTTTAATAATTATTTTACTCATTTTCTTTAACTCTATATTGCAATGCTTCTGCAATATGCGTCATTTTAATATTTTCTGTATTTTCAAGATCTGAAATTGTTTGTGCGATTTTGATGATTTTGAAATATGAACGGGCTGAGAGAGATAATCGTGAAACAGCTTTTTTAAGCATATCAATTGCTTCTTTATCTAAAACACACAATTGCCGAATTTCATTTGTATTCATTTCGCCGTTGGTTTTTGTTTTATTTTTTTTAAATCGATCTTGTTGTTTATTTCGAGCCAACATTACTCTTTTTTTAATTACATCACTTTGCTCAGCTTTTACATTGCTTGTCAATTTTTCTTCTTCAACGGGAAGAACATCAACATGAAGGTCAATCCGGTCGAGGAGTGGTCCTGAGAGTCGTTTTTGATATCTTAAAATGGATCCGGGCATACAGAGGCATTTCTTTTTTGGATGACCAAGGTATCCGCATGGACAGGGGTTTGATGCAGCAAGAAGTAAAAATCGGGAAGGAAATGTAACACTACCTGCTGCGCGGGATATGGTTACTTTTCCATCTTCAAGAGGTTGGCGGAGCGATTCAAGGACTGATCGGGGAAATTCAGGGAATTCATCCAAAAATAAAACTCCCCGATGCGCAAGTGAAATTTCTCCAGGTTTTGGATTATTTCCGCCCCCAATAAGTCCGATACGAGATGTAGTATGATGGGGAGAACGGAATGGTCGTTCAAGAATAAATCCGCGATCTTGACAGAGTCCTGCAACCGAATACATCTTAGTAACTTCCAATATTTCATCTTTTGTCATAACAGGAAGGATTGAGGGAAATGCTCGGGAGAGCATTGTTT
>PFLI01000083.1 GCA_002785065.1 Candidatus Roizmanbacteria bacterium CG_4_10_14_0_8_um_filter_33_9 | reverse complement strand
ACCTTCAAGGTCAAGAGGATTCTGGACAAGCTCTGCTTGACCTCTCCCCAAAACCCCGAGCGTAAGCTCGTGGGTTGTTTATAATACTAATCTGAGAAATTCTTGCGAAAAAGCATCTCGTGTGAACTTACATATAAGAGTAGATGATAAAGAAAAATTTTGATTTTCATTTAAATGAAATGCTGTTTTTTGGACAAGTTCATTAATAGAATCAAATGTGTGCAATTTATTTTCTAACTGTAATATGTTAATAATTTCCGGCAAGCCTCCCCCGTTAAATAAAATAGGAATGCAACCGGCAGAGACAGCTTCTATCGGTGCAATACCAAAATGTTCGAATTTAATTGGATCTTTTTCAGGGTTTTCTCCAAATCCGGCAGCATGCCAATAGATTTTAGATTTGAGAAGTATTTCCTCGACTTCATTTCGTGTTGCGTTGAAATGAAAATATATAGGGTATCCTTTTGCCATTTCCTTGAGTGTTTCAACAAAACGAATACTTGAAGGTTCTTTTCCAACTCCACCGATAAGATGAAGTTCGAGATTGGCAATTGGAGATTGGAGACTGGAGGTTGGCGATTGGTTGCTAGTTGTTAGTTGATGGTCGTTTGATATTTGGGATTTAGGATTTGAGATTTGATTTGTAGATTTGACATTTGAAATTTGAGCTTTGAGATTTATGGAATCGTATAGTACTTTAAACGCTTCAATCATTACTTCCTGTTTTTTTCCGTGGCCAAGAGTAAAGAAACGACCGAGAGAACAGATCCAATTGTGTTTAGAGATTGGCGATTGTTGACCCTGTAAGGGTTTCGGGATCTTATTTTTAGATCCTGAAATAAATTCAGGATGACAGATAAAAGTTATTGGAGGGTAAAGGACTTTTGCGTCTATATTCCAGTATTTCCTTATCCATTGTTTAGTAAAGGATGAGTTAGCAATAATTATCTGATACGAATGTAAACGTTTTCGCATATCAATATATATTCCTGCCCGAAGACGGTCATTGATTTTTTCTTTTAAGTGATTGGAGAATAGAGAATGTTTACCCTGAGTATTAACGAAGGGAAAATTGGTTTTTTGGAAAAAAAGGAGTACATAATTAAATAAACCTGATCGAATTGCTGATGGAAAATGAACATAATAAATATTTTTTTTTGCAAAGCCGTAAGAGTAGTCCATGAAAGAGAGATTGATAAATAAGTCAATTGGAGATTGGAGATTGGAGACTGGGGGTTTGAGATTGGAGATTAGTTTGAGGTCTTGTTCAGAAGACACCTCAACAAATGTAATTCCCTTCATATCGACAGATAGTTTTTCTTTAATTACTTCAATTGGAACTTTTTTTTGACAGGCAAAAACAACGTTATAACCGCAGTCACGAAGTACAGTTGCCATAGTGCATGCAACTACTTCACCGCCACCCATACCAGTGAGCCACTTGTCGTAAACAATCGCGGTTTTCATAGATAGCTATATTGTACTAAATCATAATCCCTAAATCTTAAATTGCAAAAGCATTATGCTTGGTTTGATGAAAGAATTATTTATTTACATACTCAAGGCGGATAGCCGAACTTCATGATTGTCAAGGGTCGTTCGATGTGTTCGATTGATATCTCTCATTTCAGTTCGGAATTCATTCATTTCATTACGAAATTCGTTTAATTGATTTGAAAGATCTGTTTTTACCGAGCCAATAAAAGAAATGAGTTCGCGAACTACAGTTGAGAGTTCATCCTTTGTTGAAAATCTCTTTAGATCATCCTTCGTGGAAAAACTATTGAGGTCATCCTTTGTTGAGAATCTCTTCAAATCATCTTTTGTAGCAAATCTTTTTAAGTCTTCTTTCGTGGCAAATCTCTTAAGGTCTTCTTTTGTGGCGAATCCTTTCAGATCTTCCTTTGTGGAAAACCTATTAAGATCGGTTTTTGTTGCAAATACCTGTTTTAGTTTTGTAATATCTTGATTCGTAATCATATGAATAGTTAAACAAATGATAATACATTAATCAATCTTAAAATACTATTAGGTATTTGTCAGTCGCTTATAATCCACAAATCAAACAAAACAGATCAATATAATAATCCGGTGATTTTTAATTACGTTTTAATTTATCGTTTAAAGCAAATCGTTTTCCTATAAAAAAAGGCCAGAGAAAGAGGAAAAAAATGGTTACTTTTATATACTGTAGCTGTTGAATAAATCTTGTTGGATGTTTTATTCCATACCCAAGTCGAAAAACTGATTTAATAGAAAATTTTGTAAGTTCAGAGAAAAACGTTTTTAACGGAAAATGATACATCATATGTAAAAATCGTCCTTTTTCCGCATGATATATAAATAAAGGAGAAAGTTCATTGGATGTTGCGCTGTGTATATGATAAGCGACTGCTTTTGGCGAATATATAAGTTTATATCCGTATTTTTTTGCTCGTTCTGAGATTTCAACATCTTCATAATAGAGAAAAAAAGATTCATCAAACAAACCGATTCTATCGAGAGCCGATTTTCGGTATAAAGATGCTACTGCACAAACTGCATCAACCTCAACCTGCTTATCATACTGGCCTGTGTCTTTTTCATAATCCTGTATATTATTTTTCGGTGCTGCTCCTCTATCTTGAGCATATCCGTTTTTAAAAATTCGAATTCCAGCATTTTGGATTTTGTTTGTATTTCCCAAATATACTTTTGGATTAACTGCAAATATTGTTTCATCTTTTTCTGCAACAGCAACAAGTTCTTTGAGCCAGTTTTTATCTACTACACAATCATTATTCAACAATACGATATATGTTCCTTTTGCTTTTTGTATCCCGACATTATTTCCCCGTGAAAAGCCGATGTTTTTGGGTAAATTGATAATTTGAAATTTAGATTTGATTTGTAATTTGTTATTTGAAATTTGATATTTAGTTAAAATTTCTGCACTTTTATCTGTTGATCCATTATCCATAATAATAACCTCATACTTGTCCTTTGGATAATCTATCTGTAAAAGTGAGTCAAGTGTTTTTTGAATAATCTTTTCTCCTTGATAGTTAAGAACTATTATTGAACAAAAAGGAAAATGCATAAGAATATTGTACTAAATATGAAGAGTGTTGGTGGAGATTAGAGATTGGCGATTGGAATCCAGGGTTGGTTTAGTAGTTAGTTGGATTGAATTGGGGGAAGATCTAGGTGTTTTTCGATTCGATCAACACGATGTTTCGTTTCAATAATATCTTTATCGAAAGTACGAATAACCAGATTTAAGTTTTGTTGCATTTTATTCAACTTTTGGTTTATAGGTTTAATACTATTGATTATTTGTTCTTCAACCTCTTTTTTTACTATAGTTTGAATGGCGTTTAAATCATCTTTTGTTGCAAATACCTGTTTTAGTTTTGTAATATCTTGATCCGTAATCATATGAATAGTTAAACAAATGATAATACATTAATCAATCTTAAAATACTATTAGGTATTTGTCAGTCGCTTATAGTCTACAAAAACGATGGTTTAGATTACTGGAACGAAATTCTAAACCCCAAACTT
>PFLI01000126.1 GCA_002785065.1 Candidatus Roizmanbacteria bacterium CG_4_10_14_0_8_um_filter_33_9 | reverse complement strand
TTAACAAATTGGGTACCTTGTAAAGACCTTTAAACGTTGATCAAACTCTGCTTTATCACTACATCCTTTTAGACTCTCGATAACCATCAATTTTGTAGACAAGTCGGAGAGGGAAAAGGAAGATTCGGGAAGAGAAGGATCAAATTGCTGAGAAGATACACTAAGTGCGTCTATAAACTCAGAACCCGATTGAAAAGCCCGTGCTCTTTTTTGAATTTCAGATATAAGGACTTGTTCTTGCTGTGTCATCGCCTCTTCGGGATTGCGTAAATCTCTTGATTTTGTATATATGGTAGTAAGACATTGCCTCGCATGATCGACTTGACGATAACGTCTATCTAACTGTTGAGCGTCATCAATTTCTGTAATAGGTCTATATGGACTTTTTTCTCTTCCCCACAATCCACTTATCAATTGACGAATAGAATATACTTGCAATTTAGTTGGTTGTTTTGTTGGAATTTCTACAATCTGTATAGGGATTTGTTCACTTTGCACCATAGGGATTATGTATCATTCAATAAAGGGAAAATAATATGCATTTTCTTTTTTCTCTGATCAAAATCTTGCTGACCCATCTTTATAAAAAAGTTTTCAGTTATGTAAAATGCAATTTCTTGTGCCTGAAACACATTTAACGGTTGTTTTATTAATGCTTTTTGTAACTTTGTCCCAACGTTATTTTTTAACTCATGGATTTTATATTCTATGGAATTACAATACGTTATAAGATCATAAAGTTGTGATCGTATATCTTTATCTAAATGGATTAAAGTTCTATTTTTTAACATATAGTTTATTGTCCAGCATTAATTATAAAATATTTAAAGTTTAAATGTTACAATTCTTCCGCTGAATAAGATGATAATTAAGGTTATATCTTCCACTCCCCCTTGACAAAGTGAACGATTGTTTACTATACTTTTCCTATGCTTGAACATATACAGGAAAAAATAAGCGTCATAACAAAATATGATAAAACCACAAACTCCGTTATGCCGGTTAAAATCCGCTGGCAGGGACGAGACTATATGATGAAAAAACTTGCCTATTATCACAAAATCCGCCAAGGACGGGTAATCCAGCATATTTTTCATGTGACTGATGGCAATCTTGATTTTCGGCTCCGGATGGATAGCGATTTATTATCTTGGACGTTAGAGGAGGTCACTGATGGAACTCCCACTTAATAAAAATAAACCGCTTGTTATGCATATCGACCTTAATTCCTGTTTTGCAACAGTCTGCCAACAGGCGCATATTCATCTTCGCGGAAAACCTGTTGTTATTGCAGCATATCCAACTAATAACGGATGTATTCTCTCTCCATCAATTGAAGCAAAAAAACTGGGAATAAAGGTAGGTATGCGGGTTCGCGACGCAAAACTTATTTCCAAAGATGTTATTGTACGCGAAACCGATCCTATGATGGTACGGGATGTGCATATTAAATTTAAAAAAATATTTCAAGACTATACGCCATATGTCACTCCCCAGTCTATTGATGAAGCGGTTCTTGATTTTACTGGCATGGAATCGTTTTTAAAACGAAGTCTTACCAATATTGCACAAGAAATAAAAATCCGGCTACGGAAAGAAATTGGTGAATGGATTTCCTGCAGTATTGGAATTGGAACAAACAGGTTTCTTGCAAAAACAGGAGCATCTATTAAAAAGCCTGATGGATTGGAATTGATTAATCATACCCGTATTAAAGAAGTCTATGGAAAACTGGCGCTGACCGATTTAAACGGAATAAATAAACGGTTTGAAGTGCGTCTTAATATGCAGGGTATTTTTACTCCGCTGCAATTTTTATATGCCCCCTTACCCCTTCTTCAAAAACAAGTATTCCAAAGCATCTTGGGATATTACTGGTTTTTGCGTCTTCGCGGATATGAAATTGACAATGTTGAATTTTCTCGTAAAAGTTTTGGGCAGGATTATGCACTGGGCAAAAAAACGGCAGATGTTCAAGAATTATCTGTTATTCTTATGAAACTGTGCGAAAAAATGGGAAGAAGGCTGCGAAGAGCCGGATATGAAGCGCGGGGGCTTCATATTGCTTTTTTATACAACGATTATACGTTTTGGCATAAGGGGAAAAAAGGAAATACGACATTATCTTCGACGGTTGATCTTTACAAAAATCTGCTTCTTCTTTTTCATCTGCAGCCGGAAAAAAAAGTTGTCATAAAAATAAGTATCAGTTGTTACGATTTGGTTAAAAAAAATGCCTCTCAACTCGAGTTATTTGATGAAGATAGGAATAAAAAAACAAAGGTTTCTGAAACACTCGATAAAGTAAACGATCAGTACGGTGAATTTACCATTATTCCGGCTCTTATGATGGAATCTGATAATTTAGCCCTTGACCGGATTGCTTTTGGAGGAGTTAAGGAGCTTGAAGATTTGTATTCTTCAAAACAATGAGAATAATGCTATCATTGCGATCTAGACATGACGGGAAAAACAATCTAAAAACAAAATCAGACATTTTGAACTGGGAACACCTCATGATTTATTGCTATTTGTTGATTAAAAAGAGTGTTTTGCGATTGTAAATATTCGCTAATTCTTTTTTCAGCCAGCCAGCAATATTCTTGATCATTATCATATCCAACATATCGCCTTTTTGTCTTTAATGCGGCAAGGCAAGTAGTTCCACTTCCGACAAACGGATCTAAAATTACCTCATCTTCAAAAGTATAAAGTTGAATTAACCGATAAGGTAATTCTATTGGAAAGGGAGCAGGATGACCAATCCTTGAGGCACGTTCAGCCGAAAAAGTCCAAATACTTTTCGTATATTCCATAAATTCTTCTTTAGTAATAGTTGGTTTTCGTACCTCAGGTTTTTTTCTTGCAAAACCATCTTTGGAAAAAATAAGAATATATTCATGTATGTCTCTTAAAGTAGGGTTTGTGGCAGACAGCCAACTACCCCAAGCAAAAGACTGACTAGCACTTGACGCCTTATTCCATATCACTTCACCTCGCATAAGAAATCCTAGTCTTTGCATATCTTCAATAACATATGAATGAATTGGTAAGTAGGGTTTTCTTCCAAGGTTGGCAACGTTAACACAAGCCCGTCCACCGGGGACTAATACCCGATAGGTTTCCTTGAAAACTTTAGTTAATAATTCTCTGTATTCTTCCATTGATAAATTTTTGTCGTAAACTTTACCAACGTTATATGGAGGAGAAGTTACCATTAAATGAACGCTATTATCAGGTAGTTCACTCATCCGTTCACTGCTTTTACAAAAAACCTTATTTATATTTTCTTGAGGAATAGGATTTTCTATATCTTTGGCAAAATAAGTATTATTTGATCCGGCATATATCTTGCTGTTATAAAATTTTGAGGAGTCATGATTTATTCTTGTTCCTACTCCAAACGATGATGTTTGAGATCCATTTCTTTTTCTATTTTGTTTAATAA
>PFLI01000026.1 GCA_002785065.1 Candidatus Roizmanbacteria bacterium CG_4_10_14_0_8_um_filter_33_9 | reverse complement strand
TTACTTAATTTTCCTGAGCCCATAGGCGTTGATATATTCTGATCCAGAAGTGTTATCTATGTTTCTCAACTTATTCATATAGGAATTTAATAGATAGATAGAGATTGCTAAATCAACCAATATATACATATTTTCTGCTACAATAAAGATATGAAAATTAACTTTATTCAACCCAATATTATTAAAGAAGGTAAGGTGCTTCTTATTGGCAGACCGAATGTGGGTAAATCAACTTTTGTTAATACCGTTATTGGACAAAAGGTTGCCATAACATCGCCAAAACCTCAAACAACCCGATTTCCAATAAAAGCAATATATAAAGAAGAGCGTGGTGCTATTTTATTTGTCGACACTCCTGGATTATTCGGCAAAACTCACGACTTGCTTTCACGAAGAATAAATGAGCAAACATATAGAGTGATTAATGATGAAATCGATGTTGTTATATATATGATAGATCATACGCGGAAACGGGATTTTGAAGAAGCCCATGTGTTGGGAATTGTAAGAAAAATTCATAAACCTATTCTATTGGTTGTAAATAAAATCGATGACCAGGAAAAATCGTTTTTGCCTCAATATATGTTTATGGAAGAAGAATTTAAAGATCATTATCAAATCTCTTCATTAAAAAGTCTTCATATTAAACCGGTGATAAATCGTTTATTTGAACTTCTCCCCGAAAAATCAACAAAAAAAACTCCCCTGCTTTCTGAAGCAGATGAGGAGCGCGTTTATCCTATTGTCAATATTGATAGCAAAACATTTATTGCAGAACTTATCCGCGAAAAAGTATTTCTCATGATGGGAGAAGAAATACCATACACTACGACAGTTGTTGTTGATGAGATTAAAAATCGAAGTAATGATTTACTCTATATTAAAGCACGAATGCTCACAACAACTGATAGATATAAAAAAATGCTTATTGGTGCAGGAGGACGAAAAATAAAGGAAGTTGGAAGTTATGCTCGCAAAGAAATTGCTCTTGCCACCGGAAAAAAAGTTTATCTTGACTTAACTATTCATACCGACCCCCACTGGCAGGAAATATATTATTAATTTTATTAATGAATATAAATATGATATCTGAACATAGATTATATTCGGAAAGAGAAGAAGAAGTTAGAAGTAATTACTTATCTTTAAATAGACCAATAAACCAACAGGCTGACAAATTATCAAAAACAATTGATTTTGCATATAATATGTTAAGAGCATATTATCATTTGGCAGGAAATAGGTTCCCTTATTACGATGGATCTCCTCGAAAAATACCTTCTGATCTACTACTTAAAGAAAAAGTAGTACCACCTCAAGTTGAAAATGTGCTCAAAGAAGCAACCTTTCGAAAAGCAAGTCGTTCTAAACCAACTCCTGAATATGCAACAGTGTGGGTTGAAATAGATGAAAATAGTAATCCAGATAATCCTAACTTTATTCTCCATACAACTTATCTTAAAAGAATAAGGGGAATAAGCGGAATGCATCAATTTATAAAAGATATACCAAACCCAGAAGAACGTTTAATGATTAGTCAATATTTTCCTGAAGAATTTTCTTCTTTAGATCAAACACGATATGATTTAGTAACAGAAGAGGAATGGGAAATAGGACCTGATGGACATATTTGTGAAAAACATACTTCTATTGTTGGATTTCATACGCATCTTGGCCCGAACACCGCTGCGCTGCCTCAAAAAGACTTTCCTAAACCTATTTTGTTACGAGTTTCAAATGAACTTTCTGCAAGAGCAATAAATAGAATGCTATTATTTAGCGCTTGTGCAACATCGCTTTTTACAGGAAATCATAATTTACATTTAAAGCAAGCTTAATCTTAAAATTGACTCCTCTTTCCCCAAAATTTCCATAGACTCGTTCAAAGGAGGAGAAATTTTTTTGCCGGTTATTGCAACACGAAGAAGCATAAAAAATTCACTGTTTTTTAATCCTGAGTTCTTTGCTGTTTGCACAAGTTGATTACCAATATTGGCAGTGGTCCATTCTTTTACATTTTCTAAATCTTTTACAATTCGCGTAAATAATTCTTTTTTTCCAGTTAAATCAATTTCATATTGAGTCGGTTTTTCAAAAAAGAATTGACAAAACGGTAAATAATCCGATAACTTTTTTATCCTTTCTTGAATAAGGGGAATCGTTTTCTCAACCAAGCTTTCATTAAGAGTGATATTTTGTTTCTTATAGAAATCTAAAATTTGAGATTTGAGCTTTGACATTTGAGATTTTCTTATGTACATCCCATTCATCCACTCCAATTTCACCGGATCAAAAACCGGCGCAGTTGTTTGCACATCTTTAATATCAAATACTCTAATATACTCATCCAGATCAAATATCTCTTTCCCCTCAGGATGACTCCAACCCATCAGAGCTAAATAATTGATAAGCGCTTCAGGGAAAATTCCTTTTTCAATATAATCTGATGCCCAGACTGGATTCTTGCGCTTTGAAAGCTTGGATTTATCAGGATTCCGAAGGAGCGAAATATGGCCAAAAACAGGAAGCTCCCAACCAAAGGCCCGGTAAAGCACAATGTGCTTTGGAGTTGAAGGAAGCCATTCTTCCCCTCTAAATACATGAGTAATCTTCATGAGATAATCATCCACAACAACACCCAAATGATAGGTGGGAAACCCATCGGATTTAAGGATAACTTGATCATCAAGATTACTTCCTATAACTTTAATATCTCCCCGAACAACATCGGTAAATGAAATTTCCCCATCTGACATTAGTAAACGGACAACATGTTTTGCGCCATTTTTTATTTCTTTTTTTATGATTTCCTGATTATGTAAGCATAACCTGTCATATTTTGGAATTTGTTTTTTTGCCTGCTGCTCTTTACGCATCACGTCCAACCTTTCTGGAGTACAAATACAATAATATGCTTTGCCTTTTGTAACAAGTTCTTCCGCGTATTTTTTGTAAAGCGGCAAACGATCTGATTGTCGGTATGGGCCATATGGTCCACCAACAAGTGGAGATTCATCTGCTTTTAAACCCAATTCTTCGAGAGTTT
>PFLI01000075.1 GCA_002785065.1 Candidatus Roizmanbacteria bacterium CG_4_10_14_0_8_um_filter_33_9 | reverse complement strand
TATCCACAGTTGGGTTAAATGAATCCATGATTAGAAAATATATTCAATTACAATTACAACAAAATGAAGATACTGGACAAACGAAGTTTGAAGTTACATAATTCCCCGAGCGTAAGCTCGTGGGAAGTTTAATAGAATATTAAAAAAATTAACATTTATGAGGGGAGGTGAGTTCAATGCCAAATATTCAATCAGCTAAAAAAAAGCTAAAAAAAGATATAAAAAGAAAAAAAAATAACGAAAGTTATTTAAAGTCAATTCAACAATCTATAAAATCGTTGTTTAAGATGAAATCAGGAGTAAAAAAAACTGATCAAATAAACAAAACAGTTTCACACATTGATAAAGGTGCAAAGAAAAAAGTAATTCACAAAAACAAAGCATCACGACTTAAATCAAGAGTTATGAAATTAGTCTCTAAAAAAGCATGAGATATAGAATAAATTTGTTAGAGAAAAAAGAAAAAGATTTCACCCAGAAGGTGATATATTTTGCGTTACATTATTTACGCTATATTCTTGTATTGACTCAAATAGTGGTTATTGGTGTTTTTTTCTATCGTTTCAAAATTGATCAAGAAATTATAGACTTAAAAGATGCACTTAAGCAAAAAGAAGAAATTGTACTTGTTTCTCAGCCCTTATTAAAACAAGCTGAGATAATTGACTTTTCAATGAATCAAATTCAAGACATTGTCAATAAGCAATCTAATTCTGAGCAGATGCTTCAATATTTTCTAAATACTTTCCCAAAAAAAATCAATACCAAAAAAGTAACGTTTAATGAAAACTCAATTTCGTTTGAAGCCTCAACAACAGATCCGCGAATAATAAAACAATATTATGATCGTTTAAAACAAGAAAATGTTTTTAAATCAGTTACGTTAAGAGCTATAAGAAAAGTTGACTTTGAGTTTTATTGTCAGTTTAATTTACGGAATTTTAGTATATCAAAAAAATGAATATTGAACAGATTAAGAAAAAAATAAAAGGAAAAAAGTTTCAAGATTATAGTTACTCAATTTTCTTTTTTATCACGTTTTCTTTTTTCCTTTTATTTGTAATTAGGCCAAATTTAATAAATGTATTTTCTTTACATGAGGAGTTATCACATCTGAATCTTCTAAATAGAAACTATGAAAATATCATTAGGAAGATATTAGAGATACAAAGTTTTATCGAAATTAATAGAAACGATCTTTATGTTCTAGATCAATCTTTAACTTCTAGTCCTCAAATAAATAAAATATTAGACGACATTACACTGAATGCTTCTGAATCAGGTTTGATTATTAATCAAATGAATATAAGTAGTATAAACTTAAAAGAATATATAAAAAAGACTACAAAAAAAACTCTTACAATTAATATTGGCGCAATGGGTGACTTTTATCAAGTAAATAAATTTAAGAAAGCATTAGAAAATGGTAGAAGACTGAAGGTCGTTAAATTCCTTCAGCTATTTAAAAATGACGATGAGTCTTCACAGAGCGCGAATTTAGAAATAAAAATTATTGTTGACACTTACTATTTATGAATAAAAAAGAATTACTCATTATTTCAATAAGTATTTTTTTGACTATTGTTGCATGGGTTGTTATTGACCTCTATCATATTCAGCAAAGAATCAATATGACGGTAAATATTAAACCTATGGAGATTCCGAACTATCGAATGGATAAAAAATTAATTGATTTATTACGTGAAAGAGAGGAATAATATGTTTTATAGTCAATTATATTTTAAAAAAAAACTTAAAATTCATTTTTTGTTATATGTCTTCACATTTATATTTTTTATAATCTCATTATTTGTATTTTTCGTAAAAAAACCTAAAACAACTATTATTTTACAAAATAAGCTTGTTAATTTTGAAATCGTTAATCTAAGCTCTCAACAAGCTGGGGTATATTGGGAAACAAAAGACAAAGAAGTAACGTGGGTAACTCTTTACACAAAAGATAATAGGTTTGTAGAGAGAGTTTATGAAGACACAAATGAAGACGAAAAAAATAACCTAAGAAACCAACATTATGTTTACCTGTCTCAATTAAAACCAAACTCAACATATATAGTAAGCGTTGAAAATAAAAAAGGTAAATATGTAGCCCTTAATAATACAGAATACTCATTTATCACGCCATCTATTTTAACTCGACCTGTTTTTATGAACCCTCTTTATGGAAAAATTATCAAATTAAACGGAGATCCTTCCATTGGATCATTTGTTTTAGTTTATATTGAAGATGCATTTCCCTTATTTACAGTAACTAAAAGTTCAGGAGAATGGTTAATTCCTTTAAGTTCATTAGTTTCAAAGAAAACCGGAGAATTCTTTGATATTAATAATAAGATGAAAGTAAGTGCAGTTTTTTTTGATAACGAAAAAAAAACAACCATAAACTTACCCTTAGAACAATTTTATTTACTGTCACAATCAATATCGCTTGGAAAAGTAATTGATTTTTCAAAAAACGGAAGTGTTTTATCAGCTACTGATACTTTATCTCCAACTGATAAAACAGTTCAAGAGATATCTATTTTGTATCCACGAGAAAATGCATTTATTCCAGCCCAGAAACCCTTGATTAAAGGGAAAGGTATTGTGAATAACGACATTTATGCATATATAAATTCAAAACCTCAATATAGTTTTCGAACAAAGGTAAATAGTGAAGGGTTTTGGATTATATCACCAAAAGAATCATTACAGCCAGGTAATTATGTTCTTTCTTTAAATACAAAAGATGAGAAAGGCAATAGAGTAAATCTTATGCGGCATTTTATTATTTCTAAAAGTGGTGAACAAGTATTGGGTACGGCTACTGCTGAACCAACAATTGTTCAACCTTTAGTTAGTCCAACCGTAATTGCTTCAATAACTGTATCGCCAACGGTAGTTCCGTCACAAATCGTAAGCCCAATGGCTCCGATAAGTATAGCGCCAACAATGGTGGTTACACAAGAACCAACAATAGTTAGTTACAGTTCTCCGGCACAGCTACCTACACAAATAGCAGGTGTATATGCTACAGCTTTACCAACCCCGCCAACTACTGGTCAAAATAACCCATTTTTTTTTGTTATTAGTATTATGTTATTAGTTTCAGGAAGTATATTGATAATTTTATTTTAGTATATATGGAATCTTTTATATTATTATTATCTTCAATAAATAAATTAAGTCTTTTTGTTTTTTTTATTGGTTTAGTTTTTTTTAGTTTTGAGTTGTATCAACTTTTAAAAGAAAAAGAAAAAAGATCTAAACCACAAATACCACAGTTTAATGTAAAA
>PFLI01000168.1 GCA_002785065.1 Candidatus Roizmanbacteria bacterium CG_4_10_14_0_8_um_filter_33_9 | reverse complement strand
AATTACCAAAACGGGTTTTATTTAAGAGTAAATAGTCCTCCTTTACCCATGTTCGTCTCATGGTTTATCCGCCATATCTTACCCCAAGAACTTTTACCGATATAGGACCCTCCTTCATTCAGGTTCGTTTCGAGGCTTACAGCCACGCAAACGAAACTTCATTTTTGGAAACTTAGACCAAAAAAAATGCCTTGGCTACGACCTACTTTCCCCTTTGATTAGATCAAAGAGTATCATAAGCGCTAACTCGTTTCACTTCCTTGTTCGAGATGGGAAAGGGTGGTTCCAAGTCGCTTCAATAACCAAGACAATTTGTATTATAAAAGAATATGGTCAATTTATCAATAGTATTTTATACTTCTTAACAAATATAATATAATAAACTAAATGGATACGACAAAAAGTTCTCATAAATTTTTTCATTCTTTTTGCATCCGTCCGAATACCCGTTTTCAGTCGCAAGGTGAAAATGAGTTTGTTATTGTAATGTTTCGTGCTCATCCAATAACACTTCTATTTCCCTTTTTAAACGGGTTTGTTTTTTTTATATTTCTTTTATTAGCAAACTTTTATTTTATTCTTTATTTAAATAAAAAAGAAATCCTTTTTATTAATTTTTTTAGTCTTGTTTTAATATTCAATTACTTTTGGTATAACCTAATCAATTGGTTTTTTAATGTAGGAATTGTAACTAATGATCAGATAGTTGATGTTGATTTTAATGTCACTTTATATAAAGAAGTATCATATACACAAATTTCCCATATTGAAGATGTAACAGCAAAAAGCGGGGGATATTTTGCAACACTGTTTGACTTTGGAAATCTTTTTATTCAAACTGCAGGGACAGAAATAAATACCGAATTTCTAAATATTCCACATCCATCAGAAGCTGCAAAAATAATTAATCAATTAATTGAAAAAACGCATACTCATGGATAACGTTAATTTAACAACAATACTTTCAACATATTTTTCCGGTGCCTATCTTATACATTTTTTTAATAAAGCCTTTAGCATTACGTCAACCATGGTATTTCTTGTATATGTTATTGTCATACATAAACAGATTGAAGAAGTAACTAAAACGATAGCTAATAAAAAACAAAGTATATTAGTATTTATTTCTTTTACTCAAATTTTCGTTGTTTTGTGTTTAGTATTATTTGCATTGTTTTATTTATAATTAATACATGGATCAAATTTTTTCGGTCTATCTAGGAGCAGAATCAGAAAAAGGATTCTCAGGATTTGTCGCTGAAAATAATTTTTACTGTATATTGGAGATTATTGAAGGACATACGGGAGAGCAAGGAAGAATGGTGCTTCAAAAAATAGTTGAAAGAATCAAACAATCGACAATCACAGGTTTAAATGAATTTGACTCAGCACTAAACGAGTGTATTAAAAAAAATTCACTGCCATTAAACTTTTCCCTTTCTGCTGGGTATCAAATAGATAATATTTTGTATTTGAAGACAATTGGAGAAGGAGAGATACTCATCCGAAGAGGTAATCAATTTGCCACTTTAATTAGTGAAAACAATATTGCATCAGGGAAGATAAGCGAGAACGATATATTGATGTTTTCTACAAAACATTTCACTAAAGAGTTAAATGGAGTAAAAGAACTTGAGCCTATTTTTGACCACAAAAAACCACTGGAAATTGTTGAAGCACTTACTCCAATAATGAAAGAAAAGAATGATATAGGCGCTATTTGTTTATTTGTGCAGTTTATCAAAAATAACATTATCCAATCAGAAGAGTTGCTTTTAGAAAAACCTGAAGCCGTCCAGGTGTCAAGACCTCGAACATCTTTCTTACAAAAAATCCCCCCCCCTTTAATAACAAAGAAAAAAAAGATTGGTATTTTTTTAGTAATTATAGTGCTTTTTTTACTACTCGGTTTAAATAGCGGAAAACTTTTTTATCAAAAAAAGCAAATAAGTTCTCTTCAGTCGTTTGATACAGTAAATCAAAGTGTAAGAAGTAAAATTGATGAAGCAGGAAATATTGCTTCATCAGATTTAAAAAGCGCTTCCAGATTATTATCTGAGTCGAATTTGTTGATTTCACAGTATAAGCAAAAGATGAAAGACAACAAGACAAATGAATTGGAACAATATTTAAACGACAAAAAGAAAGAGATTCTTCGAATTAAAACTGTTACTCCTCAAGAAACTACAGATCTTGCATTGGAAGAAAAAGGTGCAAAAGGCGACATTTTTTCTTTAAGCGGGGATACTCTTTCGATTCTCAATAAAAGTGGTAGCATATATTTGTTCTCTCTTGAGAAAAATACATTAAAAAGGTTTAAAAAACCAGAATTAGTAGACGCGGATTTAATTGCTCAATATGATAAAAAAACATATGTCTATAAAAAAGCTGATGGTATTTATGAGATTACAGAGGAAGGGAAAATAAATAAAGTTATTAAAAAAGATGATTCGTGGAGCAATCTCATAGCTATACAAGGTTTTAATGCAAATCTGTATATAGTTGACGCAGGCACTGATGATATATATAAATATATTGGCGGAGAAACGGGATTTTCAGAAAAAACATCATATTTACAATCTGGAAAACCCGATTTAACTAAGGCAAACTCACTTGCTATTGATGCAGCTCTCTATATTGGTCTTCCAGATATGGTCCTCAAATATCTTTCAGGTGTAAAAGAAGATTTTAAGCTGATAATTCCCGCTGATGAAGAAACTCTTTCGATAACAAAAGTAATAACGTATAAAGATGATGACAATATATATCTTTGGGAAAAAGGAAAAGGATTGCTATATGTATATAGCAAAGATGGGTCATATAAATTTCAAGTTTATTCGTCAAATCTCTCAAAGGCTACCGATGTAGTAGTTTATAAAAGCAATGCATATGGTCTTATGGGTAATAAAATTTATTCTTTTTCCTTAGAGTAAAAAACTTATGTCTGAAAAAGAAATCATAATTGGTATTCTCAAGAATGATGAAAAAGCACTCAGGGTTTTTTATCATCAATATCATAAAATGCTTTATGGATTTATTCATAAACAGATTCAAGATGTCTATCTTGTTGAAGAGATTGTGCAGGATGTCTTTCTTGATTTTATTGAACAACTTCATTTTTTTAGAGGTAATTGTTCGTTAAAAACATTTCTTTTTAGCATAGCCCGTCATAAGATAATCGATTGTATTCGAAAAAAGAAAGTAAAAAAAGTATTATTTTCAACAATTCCTTCTTTTATTCTTGACAGGCTTACTCCTATTTTTTTGGATGATGAGATTGAAAAGCAAGATTTAGTGAATAAAATCAATCGTACGTTTAAAGCTATTCCAAATGATTACTGCATTGTTTTACGACTAAAGTATATAGAAGATAAACATGTGAGCGAAATCGCAAGGCAATTATCAATTTCTTTTAAAGCAGCAGAAAGCATGTTGTTTCGCGCAAGAAAAGCTTTTATTAAGGCTTATAAAGTAAGAGGATAATTTATATGAAATCACATTTTATTCGATTAAAACAACGGATGGAAGAAGCATCGATTGTAGAACCAAATGATTTTGGTTTTTCTTTGATAAATAATCTTTATCGAAGCATAAATCAGTTTTTTAA
>PFLI01000185.1 GCA_002785065.1 Candidatus Roizmanbacteria bacterium CG_4_10_14_0_8_um_filter_33_9 | reverse complement strand
AAGCAATATAAGGTATTGCAATTTAATAAATCACTAGATCACTCAAATAAGACAAAAGGAAATAATCTAAAAATTTATAAAGCTAAGATTAATTGGAATAATCTTCCCCGGTTAACCGCCTACTTGCATGATAAAGAAGCGATTGAACCGTACGGTGAACGAAAACAACAAGAGATACTATATCAATTAATTCTTAAGGAATCGATTAAACAAAAAGAATCAAGGTTTTTGTTAAGTGAGGAAATATTAGGAGAGTATACAGCTTATATAGAAGATTTCCGCCAATATAATCATGGAAAAAGCCCCGTAAGACATATAAAATTTCTCTCAACTATTCTGATTCTTAAAGATCTGAATATTTTAAATATTATTCAATCAAGCTTTCATTTTGATGCCCAACCTCGAACTATCAAGGCTCAAACAGAATTCACCTTTTCTTTTATAACTAACCCTTATAAAATCTGCCGTCCTTCTGCCCATTGTTTATTACTGATTGAATTTATTAAAAATAAAAATCAGGTTGAAAAATTCTCAGAAAATAACAAAAAAACAATCAAATTATCGATACCTATTACTTCGAATTGGTTACTTACAGAATATGAATTTTATTCATACTTGTTATATAAAAATAAACTCGTTTTTAATTTCCGGCGACTTAAATCAAATAACTATTTATATTTTAAACAACTCTGCTTAAATTACGGTAAGAAAATATCATATGAGGAAATGTATAAAATGGGTAGTGAGATTAAAGATAAGACAAACCCAAAACACTGGGTGACAAATGCCAGTGTGAGAAGAACAATCAACAAACTAAAAGAAAGTTTTAAAGATAAGGGTATAAAGCAAATTCATATCAATACTAAAGAATGTCTTATGTTGACAATCTCCTTATAAATCCCCTCAATGTCTCCCCCTAATAAGTCCCTCAATTGTGGCCCTAATTCTCCTTATTGAAAGGCTCTAATTTGATTCTATAAAGTAAGAGATGAAATGGAAAAATTTACGGTTACTTATTGCCGAAGAATTCTTGGTGACGCCGGAAGAAATTTAGGTGATAAAGAAATTGAGGCGATACGAGATACCTTTATCGCTCTTTCAGATTTTGTTATCGACAGTGAAGTTGAAAAATTAAGATTAAAACAAAATGCACAATCATATGAAAACCAAAAAATTAGCCCTTAAAAAAGAAATTAAAAATCTTCAACAGTCAATCTTCATGAAATGTTTGGACTGCTGCTGCTGTCAAATAAAAGAAATTCTTCTTTGTGAAATTCCGGGTTGTCCTTTGTGGAATTTTAGACCAAATGAAGGCAAGGGGCTATATACCCTCATCAACCAACTGAAACAAAAAAATCCGCAACTTTATGAAGCTAATAAATGAGAGATTTTTATAAATTTTAAATATTTTTTATGACAACTGAATATTCAACAAAAGATCTTGGGGAGGCCGGAGCATTGATCGTAAAGAAACAGAAACTTATCCGAATGGATCGGGAAGGTAAAACTTGTTGGTTTGTATTTGAGAATAAGGAGGAATGTGAAAAACTATCATCTGATTTCTTTTTCGGTGAATTACAAGTTAATGCGAGGGAATACTATGAAGCGTTAGGAAGATTAAAAAATAGAATTTTCTCAACATAAAAATATGGATATTGATGACATTGAAATTAAAATTAAAAAATACGATCGGGAAAAAGAAGTGGTTATATTAAATTTAACTTTCTTTAATAAACTTGAGGAAAGAGGTTGGCGAGCAATGCTTCTTGAAACAAAAACTGAACCAAGACATTCATTTTGGAAAGTTAACCCACCTTGTATTAGAGGAAAAAACAATACCTTTTTTTGGATAGTACGGATTTTAGATAAGGATTTATGGCGAAAATTAGAAGAAAAAATAATTGAAGTCGTGAAAAATTATCCAGAAGACGTATAGTTACTATACTGTTATTCATGTAAGAAAAAACAGTAATAATACAGTAGCGTAACTATACAAAGTTACTAATACAGTTATATCGTAATAATACTGTTATACGAAAAACAAATTTAATTTTCAAAAAATGGTTGCAATTTTTTTATAGACAGCCGTATAATGAAAGTGAGCACAAATAGACCGTTGGGCTTTTTAGTAGCCGCCTTGGACAGATCCCAACGGATTTGTGCTCAACCAGGGCGGCTATTTGATTATAAATTTACTTTTAAAATATATGAAAAAGGCAGTGATTTATTTAAGAATTAGCAGTGATAAACAAATTGACAATACCAGCTTAGAAACTCAAGAGGAACGGTGTCGTGAATATTGCCGTCAGCAAGGACTGAATATCATTGGGATAATCAAACATGAGGCAGTATCAGCTAAAGGAGAAAATTTTCAAAGATTGGACGATTTATTAAGATCTTGTAAAGAATATAAAGGAAGATTTGAGGTTTTGGTTGTTTATAAACTTGATCGGTTTGCCAGAAGTACACTTCAACATCTTTTATTAAGAGAAGAACTAAAAAAGTTAAATGTTATTCTTCGTTCAACTTCAGAAAATATAGATGAATCAAGTCAAGGAAGATGTATTGAAACAGTTATGGCCAGTTTTAATCAACTGGATAATGACAACAGAAGGGAACGAGTAAAAATAGCCATGTATCATCGCGTTGACGAAGGACTCTGGCCATGGGCTCCACCGGTTGGCTACTTCCGACCAAAAATTCTTGGCGTTCGTTTAGGTAACTGTGAATGGGACCCAAATTGTGCAAAAGATATTATTCGCCTCTTTGAACTTTATTCTACCAGTTCTTATACTTTTTCATCCTTAGCCAATCTTATGGCAAAAAGAGGAATTTCCAACTACAAAGGTAAAAGAATTAAATTTAGCAAACAACTAATTCAACGAGTGCTCAATAATCCGTTTTATATCGGTATCTTGAAAGTCAAAGATTATCCAATCCATGAGGGTAAACACAAACCTTTAATATCATCGTCTCTCTGGCAAAAGTGCCAGGATTTACAAAATAAGAAAAGTAACCATGCGATAAACCACCGGTTGATTGAAAATCCTGATTTTCCTTTACGACGATTTACTCTCTGTGGTTTTTGCAACCATCCTCTAACTGCCTGCTGGACCAAAGGAGGAAGTGGTGGGAGATATGCCTATTATTATTGCGTGAATAAGAATTGTTCTAAATATGGGGTAATGGTCAAAAAAGGAGATCTTCATGATGAATTTTTTGATTATCTTGAAATAACCAAACCGATAAAAGATTATTTACCTTTATTTAAAGTCGTTTTTATTGGAAGATATAAAGAAAGACAAAATGATTTTAAAAGTGATTTCCTCCGAAAAGAAAAAGAAATAGAACAACTAACTCAAGAAAAGAAAGAAGTTGCTATAAAAGGAGTAAAAGGAATCTATCCTGATCTAACGCTTAAAGAAATGCTTTCTGATTACGAACAGAAAATCCTTTTTTCTAAAAACAGCCTGAATGAATTTCACCATGAGGAACTTGATCTTGATCCAATGCTGGATAAAGGATTACAAACTATTC
>PFLI01000148.1 GCA_002785065.1 Candidatus Roizmanbacteria bacterium CG_4_10_14_0_8_um_filter_33_9 | reverse complement strand
GGCGAGGTTTAAAACTATGGATCAAGATTTAATTCAGAAGATCATCTCAGAAAAAGCAAATGATCCCTGGTGGTTGGAATCGGAGAAAAAGGTTGTTGGAAAGTATGGAAAGATGTTTGATCCTGCAAATCTGGATCAACTTACAAAAGAAGATTTCAAATCGTTTTTGTTGATTAAAAACAATCTTCATTGGGAAGGGATACACAGACAGAGCAACCTCGTAACATCAGATATGGAAGCACTAAAAAGATGCTTAAAGAATCTTCTTGACGAAAAGATTCCGATAAGAAAAAGGCTAGGGCAGGTTTTTAATGTTAAAGGGAGAGGAGAATATGTCATTAAAGGTTTGGGTAAAGCTGTAATTACTCCAATTCTTCTTGTGGTTTATCCGACTAAATATGGCGTTTGGAATACCAGAAGCGAGACTGCTCTGAAAAAATTAAACCTATTTCCAAAGTTTCTTCCAAAGGATTCCTTTGCGGACAAGTATCTCAGAGTAAATGATATTATTTTGGACTTAGCTCAGAAATATAACATCACCTTGTGGCAGTTGGATGGAATTTTCGGGGAGATTTCAGGTAATGGTCCGTTTGGATCAACTCAAAGTGAAGAAGAGATTGTTGAACAAGAAGTGCAAGAACATGGAGTTGTAGATCTGGCTAATTTTGGAATGGAGAGTCATCTAGAGGATTTTTTGATAGCCAACTGGAATAAAACCATTTTTGGTAAAAAATATGAACTGATTTATGACGAAGGTGATCTCACGAGCCAACAGTATCAAACAGCTGTTGGACCGATAGATATTTTAGCTGAGGCAAAAAACGGAGAGGAGTTTTTGGTAATTGAGTTGAAAAAAGGAAGGACCTCAGATGCTGTAGTTGGTCAAATACTTCGTTATATTGCATGGGTGAGAGAAAACATCGCTAATGGAAAAACAGTAAATGGAGCAGTAGTAGTGTTGGAATTAGATGACAAGTTAAAATATGCTCTGAAAGAGTTGAAAAATATTACTCTATATACCTATCAGGTGAACTTTAAGTTGATGAAAGAAGATTTATAAATGAGAACGTCAAAAGACGAATCAAAAGAAGAAAATAATATAAACTGGAAACATCCTGGTGGAAAATTTCGACGTGTTGGTCCATCTTCTTGTAGTGAAGTAGAACTTTTGGCTATTATTTTAGGCTCCGGAAGTAGAGGAAAAACAGCCGAACAAATTGCTCAACAGATTTTAGACAAATACGGCACGTTACCAGATTTAATGGGCGTTTCTTTAAAAGAATTGATAAAGATTAAAGGATTAAAAGAAGTTAAGGCTACGCAAATTGCTACTGTGTTTGAAATTGCCAGAAGAATAGTAAAACATTTAGAAAAGGAATAAATATGTCAGATGAATTTGATACAAAAATCCCAAAAATTCATAAACCCAAAATAAACCAGCTTAATCGTCAAATTCCTCCAGAGGCACATACTCCTATGTATAACTGGCATAAGTTTTGGTCGCGTAAGACTTGGAATGTGGTTGCTGAATTTATTAAGACTTACTGTCCACCTAATGGTGTAACTTTTGATCCGTTTGCCGGAAGTGGGGTAGCAGCTTTTGAAGCATTAAAACATGGCAGGAGAGCCATTGTTTGTGATATTTTGCCAGTATCAACGGAGATTATCAGACTAACAATAAAGCCGGTTTCTCTGACAAGACTTCAAGAGGCGTATAAAAGAGTTGAGGAAAAAGTAAAAAACAAAATTATGTCTCTTTATATGACTAAATGCCGGAAATGTGGTAATGAGTTTCCTCTCACTTGTGCTATTTGGATACAGGAGAGAAGCGACAAAAACAGTCCGATTCAAAGAAAATGTCTTGAAGTCCGATACTCCTCTTGTACAAGATGCGGAGATAGAAGAGATAAAAATACTCCGCCGAATACTACTGATTTAAATCTTATTAAAGAAATTGATAAAAGAGAAATTCAAGGATGGTATCCAAAACAAAAACTTTATCACACAAACGGCCGCCCATTCATGAAAAAAGAAAAATATGAGTCAATGGATGAGCTTTTTACCAAAAGAAACTTACAAGCACTTGCTTGGCTTATGGAAGCGATTGAACAAGAAAAAAATAGAGACTTGCACGATTTCTTAAAAATTGCCTTTACTTCCGTGGTCCATTTATGTAGCAGTTTATTGGCGGAAGGTGAACCAGGATATAGACCATTTAGCGGTGTTGGTTGGAATCAACAAAGTTATTGGTTTACTCCGCGTTTTATGGAATCTAATGTCTGGGAAAAATTTGAGAGTGCTATCTTTGGGAATCAAGGTTTGGTTAATGCAAAAAAAGAATCAAATAAATATTTTGAGCATGTGCGATTTGCTTCTTCATATGATGAGGTTATAAAAGGTGACGCTGATGTTTTTATTTACAATGGTTCCTGTTTTGAGTTAATGGGTGAAATGAGCCAAAAATATGGAGAGAAAGGTTGTGTTGATTACATTTTCACTGATCCGCCATATGACGCTTCAATTCAATACGGAGAACTGGCGTATCTTTGGGTAACTTGGCTTAAAAAAGATGATGGGTATTTAGAGAAAATTGCTTCTGATGAAGTTATCCGGAACGAAAGACAAGACAAAGACTTTACTGTCTATCATTCGCTTCTGTCCCGTAGTTTTCAAGATATGTATCATGTTCTCAAACCAGAAGCTTATTTAACTGTTACCTTTCATAACCCAACATTTAAAGTAAGAAATGCCACAATTTACGCTGGTGTTTTTGCAGGCTTTGAGTTTCAGAAGATTCATCATCAAGAACTTGCTCGTCCTTCGGCAAAGTCTCTTTTACAGCCATTCGGATCAGCGCAAGGTGATTTTTATCTTAGGTTTTATAAACCGCAAATAGGAGAAGGAGTGGTGAAGCCAACCGCAATAGATGAAGTGAGATTTGAAAAAATCGTAGTAGAAACAGCTATTCGTGTTATTGCAGAACGTGGTGAGCCTACTCCGTACACAATTATCATAAACACTATTGTTCCTGAACTTGCAAGGCTTGGCTATTTCTCGGAATTACAAACCGGTTTAGACGTCAAGACAGTTTTACGGAGCCATTTAGACAAAGAGTTTATTCTTATGTCTGCCCAAATCGGCGGGGCAGAAGGAAAATTGTGGTGGCTTAAAGACCCATCAATGGTTCCACATTTAGAGAGTGTGCCACTTACTGAAAGGGTTGAACAAACAGTTTTGAGGAGATTACAACAAAGAGCAAAAGTCACATTTACCGAAATCTGGGATGCTGTAAGTAGTGAATTTCCCAACTCTTTAACCTCAGATAGTATGAGTATCATTGACGCTCTCAAAGCCTATGCTCGCCAAGTTTCGGGTGGTTACTGGTTAATTAAACCGGACTTTAGACCTAATGAGATTGAAAAAGAGCATACAACCATAATTGCTATACTTGCTGAAATAGGGAAGCCACACGGATTTAAAATTTGGGTAGGTAATATTGAGCAAAGCCACGAAATTACCGCTCTTCCCGGTAAAAGTGGTGAGTTGAAACAGTATCTATCATTTAACAATATTAAGGGACTTACAAATATTCAGAATCCGGATACTGTAGAAGACATAGATCTTATATGGATTAAAGATAAAAGCATAGTAGCTTTATTTGAGGTCGAATCCACTACTT
>PFLI01000031.1 GCA_002785065.1 Candidatus Roizmanbacteria bacterium CG_4_10_14_0_8_um_filter_33_9 | reverse complement strand
AAAAATTTTGCTTTGAAATGTATATTAGAAATTGAAAGGAGAATCAAATGAAAGATTCTTGGAAATTTATTACCCCCGGGTATTTAAAAAGCGGTGCCGGTATGAGTATGATGGTTTTTGAATATATTAAAGAATTGGGTGCCAAAAAAATATACCTTGTTATTGATCCTAATTTACTAAGGAAGAATTATTTAGCAAAACAAATCTTATTGAAATTTGAAAAGATTGGTTCCTATGTATTTTCTGATTTCGGAACCAATCCGACTACAGACCAAGTAAATAACTCTGTTAAATTGTTTAAGAAATATAACCCTGATGCAATTGTCGCTATTGGCGGCGGAAGTGCCATTGATTTAGCAAAAGCTACAATTTTGACGGCTGAGAACGGAGGAATCATCGAAGATTATTTGGGTGGGAAAAAAGGTACTAAGCCATTCATACCATTTATTGCAATTCCAACGACTTGTGGAACAGGATCAGAAGCAAGCCCATATGCTGTAATTGCAGATCCCAAATTAAAGAAGAAGAGAGGCATTGAGGATTATAATTTCTTACCAAGACTAGTCATTTTAGACCCTGAATTAATTAAATCTTTAGATAATACAATTTTAGCCGCAACAGCAATTGATGCTCTGGCTCACGTTTGTGAGTCATTTGTTTCCAAAAAAGCCAATGAAATAACACAAAGTTCTGCTAGGGGTATACTGCTTGGCCTTGTAAACAATATTGAAAAAGCTACTTTCGATAAAGATTCCGATCATATATTTGCGATGTTAAATGCAGCCTTTTCATCTAGACTTTTATATCCACGAACTGGCTTAACAATTGCGCACGCTTTGTCTCACCCACTTGGTGCATATACAAATTTACATCACGGTTGTGCCGTAAGTTTTTTTATTCCAGAATCATTTAGAGCTAATTACCCCTATAACAAAGATGGATTTGATGAAGTATTTAGCCTTCTGGGCTTTAAAGACTCAGAAGAGTTTTATTCGTGGTTTGGTAACTTTGCCGATAGATCAGGAATAAAAACATACATTCAATCGTATCTTGAATATAAGGATATACCAGTCGAGGTAATTGCCCACGACGCGATGGAGAGTAGTAATATTCCATCGAATCCGAAACCGGTTGATGAATCCGATTTGGTTAGTGTTGTTAAAAAGTCTATTTTGTATTGGAAACATAAATGAAAAAAGAAGAAGAAATACTAATTATCCCTAAGTATTTGTCGACGCTTGAGGCATTTAAAATAATTAACACTGGTGCTTTAGAAATTGTGAATAAATGGCGAGCTGGGCAAAAGAATGTTTTAGATAAGGTCAATGCTAACGGTGTTCACGATGTGGTAACAGAAGTCGATTTAGCCATAGAAGAATTGACGTCTAAAATTTCCAAGGAGTTTATTCCAGGAGTAAGAATTTTTGGAGAGGAAAATTTTAGACAAGATTTTTCAGTGACAACAGAACCGTTTTATATAGTTATTGATCCAATTGATGGCACAAAAGAATTTGTTAAGGGAAGTACAGATTGGAGTATTTCGATATGTGCAGTGGAAAACGGTATTCCTGTAGTTTCGTCAGTGTTTATGCCCGATAGAAATGAAGTCTTTACAGCAATAAAAGGTGAAGGAACTAAGTTAAATGATAGACTATTAATGGTAAATGGAAACGCACCAAGTGAAATAGCTGTTAGCCCTAGACAAATTAAGGATGAAAATATTGCCAAGCGAATATTGACTAGTGCTCATAAGCCAATCGAAGTTCCAGCATTGACACCCAAAATCTGTGCTATTTTAAGGGGAGATGTATCTGCAGCTGTATATTTTAGTCAAAAAGGACAATCTGCATCACTTTGGGATTATGCAGCTTCGGTACTATTAATTAATGAATTTGGCGGTAAAATTACTTCACTTACAGGTAAGAAGTTACCGTTTATAGGCAGTGAGGTAATATATAAAGAGGGTTGGTTGGCTACAAATGACCCAATTCGGCATTCAGAACTATTACTTTGTTTGAGCGGGGCGGTTTGTATATAATACGAATATGGATTCAAAAATTAAAAAATGGCAGGAAGTATCTAGAGAAACTGTTTTCGAAAAATATGGTAGAAAGATAGAGGAAGTAAAGTATAAATTACCTAATAAAAAAGTATCTGACTATTATATAAAAAGTGAGGGTATTGCTGCTGGAATTTTAGCGATAACGAAAGATAAAAAAGTAATTCTAGTAGAAGAATTTAGACCAGGACCTAACGAAGTCTTACTTGAAATGCCAGGCGGATTTGTTGATCCAAACGAAAAGCCAGAAGATACAATTGCAAGAGAATTACTGGAAGAAACTGGGTATCGTGGTATTGTCCAATTTGTAACAAAAACCCTGGATGACGCTTATTCGACAATGGATAGATATTGCTTTGTTGCAACTGGTTGTGAGAGAGTTTCAGATCCTAAACCAAGTGATAAAGAATTTGTTGAAATTAAATTGATTTCAATAGACGATTTTAGAGAAACCTTAAAGAGCGGTAGGATGACAGATGTAGAAGTTGGTTATTTATGCTTGGATTATCTTAATTTGCTTTAATTTGTCTTATGAACTGGTTTCAAAACTAGTTCATATAACCTAGCGTTAGCTCTCAAAACGAGCCTGAAAGGCGAGTTTTGAAACAGGTTCTATGAAAATATTTTTCCACGCATCCATATATGGCAAGAGGTTTTACGAAAGGCAGTATAAAGCCATTGTAGAAATTTGTAAAACTAACAAGAATGAAGTTTACTCTGACCATATTTTGAAAAGAAGTTACCACAATACAGATAAATTTACCCGAGAAGATCATGAAAGAGATTTTAGAAAAATTACAAATGAAATAAAAAAATCTGATACAGTAATAGTTGAAGGTACGTACCCTAGTATTGGAACAGGACATTATATAACTATCGCTTTGAGCTATTTAAAACCAGTACTAGTACTTTACCAAAAAAATCCTCATGGAATTCTGGTGGGTGATCCAAATCGATTATTGTTTTTAGAGAAATATAATATCAATGACTTAGACGGATTAAATAAAAAAATTACAAAATTTATTTTGATTGCTAAAAAGAAGACATTGAAAAATAGGTTCAACCTAATGCTGGATAATGAAATGGTCGAGTTTTTGAATGTTCAGGCTAAAAAACTCAATTTAAGTAAGGCCGATTTAATAAGACAAATGATCTCTGAAAAAATTAAGAATTAATTAATTTTTTCTACCAAATTGTTTTAGTCTCTCAGGAGTACCAAGATCTGGAGTTGGAACTCTAACATCAAAGAATGAAATTTTCTCTCCACCCTGTAACAACCAAGGAATAAAATCACGATATAAATCTGTTGAGCTTCGGTTTCTATTCCCTTCGTTAAAATCCCTGTATTTTTCAAGAAAGTACATTTTCGACGCAATGATTACACCTGTACTAGTCATCAAAGATTCAGTTTCATAAAAACACACATCTCTTGTTTTACCTTCCTCGTCTCGCAATACATATTCATCATTAACGACTATTCGATTAGTGTTTTGGGCGTTTACCCCAGGATTACTTGTTACAACCCACATAATACCAGTGTTGTTTTCAGAAAATGCTTGGATAGCTAAACATAGCATATCGAATGGAAATAGCGTATCGATGGGGATAATTATTGCATTATC
>PFLI01000069.1:1531-3633 GCA_002785065.1 Candidatus Roizmanbacteria bacterium CG_4_10_14_0_8_um_filter_33_9 | reverse complement strand
CATTCAAACTTATTAGATATAACACTCGCTCTCACTGTTCCAGTCCCAACTCAAAATCTGATAATAACGCTCACATCAACAAATAACCGTTTTGATGCAGATGTCAATAAAGATGGAAATACAACCTATGTAGATTACTATTATATAGTATTGGCGAAAACGGGTCTAACAATTCCATCTTATATGAATGCCGATCTTAACAACGATGGCATTGTAGATAATAATGATAAAGCTGTTATAATAAATATATTAAGAAAATAATCACATGATTTCTAAATTAAAAGTCAAACGGACTCTTCGAATTGTATTTATTCTTATCTGTATAACGATTATTTTTGTATTACTTGGAATATCTATATTGTTAAATAAAAGTGTTTCTAAAAAAACAAAAGCAACAGGTAATGAAGGTATTACTGCAACTTTACAAATTTCAAAACAATCAGTAAAAAAGGGTGAAGAAACCACGGTATTAATTAGCGGTACTTCAAGTGCACAAATAAGAGTTATCGGGTACCTCGGCGCTCTTATGTTCGATAAAAGTAAATTCCAGGTAAAAGATATTCAATATAAGTTAGGAGTAGTGAGTAAAGATCTAGGGAATGAAACTGCATCTATTTCTGCGGTAAATGAATTAGGAAAAGCATATCTTCAGGGGGAAATTCAAAGTGCACAAGGCCATTTATTTTCAGGCAAAACTGATATTGCCTCAGTAGTGTTAGTTGCACTGGAAGAAGCAAAACCACAATTTAATTTTATCAATATTAAATTTTATAGAATTAATATTGACAATACTCTGACTGAAATACCAAGTGATGATGTTGATAGCAATAAACAAACAAGTACTGTTTCATTAAAAATAAAACTCAAGCTCCATGGATATATTCCTAAAGTAGGAGTTTCTTCTCGGAGTGTAAATGTAAAAATAAAACTTGGAGGGGGAAGCTTAGATACAACAACTCCATATCAAACTGCACTTTTTTCATCAGGTCTGGATGGGGTATGGACGGGTACAGTACATTTTGAATCTGTTCCCGCAGGAGAAAATTACTATGTATTAATTAAAGGAGGGAAACACATCCAAAGAAAAGTCTGTGATAATTTACCAACAGAGACAGAAATCAAACTATATCAATGTTCTGAAAACAAAATTAATCTTATTTCTGGAGAAAACAGCCTTGATTTGACTGGAATATTACAATTTGCAGGTGATTTAAATTTAGAAACTGGTCAGGACGGTGGAGTGAATTCTGCTGATTTTAGTGTTATCAACAAGGCAATCAACTCAAAAACTCCCATAGATGCTGCGACAATTGAACGGGGTGATGTTAACTTTGACGGTGTAATAGATTCTCAAGATTTCAGCCTCATGAATAAGACAATGGAAATGAAAATGAACAAAGATGAAGAATGACCTTACATTAGAAAAGCTTTTTTCCGTTCTGTTCCAATATCCCAAAGATGGTAAAAACTTCAACATTTAAAATGAGAATCATTGGGAAAGTAATACAGATCAGTAAACCAGTACTGCTTCGGAGAAACATTAAATAATCTCCCATTTTTGGAATAATGCCAATAACTTTTCCAATGACAAGGCGGGGAAGAATAATTTGCTCATCAATTGCTTCGTTTGCATCACCTTTTGTGGTATACACATTTCCCCCGATTCGATAAACTCGATGAGTAATAATTTCTTCTTTGTTATTAATTTGAGAATAATAGGTGATGATATCTCCCTTATTATAATCAGGTTGTTCTCGAACAATAAGAAGGCTTCCTGTATATATTACCGGTTCCATTGATTTCCATTTGCTTGAAAATAGTTTAATTCCCAGTGGGAGATTCCTTGAGAAAGCAATTGATAGTAATGCGTGAATGATAAAAAAAACACAAAGAAAAATATATAAAAATGAAGAACGGAATGATTTTAAATTTTTGTACGATATAAAATCCATATTTAAAGCCAACTGGTAATAATGTTGCTTAACTTCTTTATAGCATAAAATCCGTTTGTTTGCTCGGAAGGATCATTGCGGTATGTTTTAAACTGAAAATCAAATTCGCAGCTTTTATTTTTTAAAGCCGTACTTTCGTTGTCAAATGAA
>PFLI01000069.1:0-1504 GCA_002785065.1 Candidatus Roizmanbacteria bacterium CG_4_10_14_0_8_um_filter_33_9 | reverse complement strand
GTTCCTTGCAGTTGTGAATCAATTGCAACATCTTTCAGTTTTCCATTGAATTTTTGTGCACCCTTATAGAGAATTTGTAGTTTAAGCTCATTGCAAAAAGGATCAGATCCGCCAGTTTTTATCATACTCAATCGGTATTTCATGTTCATTTTTCCTGTTTTTTGAATACGTACTGCTTTTACATCAAAACCTCCCGGTCGTATTCCAACAGTATTAAAAAGAGAATCTATGGGAGCGTTATTTGCGGTATGTTGTTGACCGAATGAGAGCGTAGTTGCAATAAACTTTACTGGGATAATGCGTTGTGCTCGTAAATCCGCAGATGTATACAGGGTAAAGGTTAAAAAAAACGATATAAAAAAAACTGCAAATAAAATTATTTTATATTTCGTATTCATTGGACATATGGTTTAACCAAATCCTTCTTTTACAATCTTGACTAGTTCGTCAAGTACCAAAACTCCGGCGGGAATAAGAATGAGGGCAATAAGACCTGGGAGTGACTGAGCGAATCCAACGAAAAACCCAAGTTTTGGAATGACAAAAACAACTTTACCAAAGACACTTTGTAAAGATGCGTTTCCGCTGTCGTCAGTCCGGTTTGCATCACCCTTTGTATTGAAAAGAGTGGTATTTTTTTCCTCAAATATATTAATGATTCGGTGGGTAACAATGCCTTTTTCAGGAGCCAAAAATGTAATAACATCATTTTTTGCATATGATCCCTGTTTATGAATAACAATAATATCACCGGTCATAATTGCCGGCTCCATGGAACCGGATTGAACAAGATAGGATTTATATCCTCCAAAAACTTCAGTATTTGACGCAATGGTAAAAACAATAAGTAATCCGAGCGACGCTAAAATAAGCCATGCAGCAAGCTCCATTATTAGTTTAAACGGGTTTATAGATTGTCTTCTCATAAATAGTGATGTTATACAAAAAGGTGGAGGAGAAAGATTGCTTTCTCCTCCAATCCTTAGTTGTAATAAGCGAAATTACTAAGTTTTACGAATTATACTTAGAGACCAGTCGTGTTTTCTCCACCAGCTGTATTTGTTGGTGTTGGAAAAGTTGTTTCTCCTTGTGCGTTTGTCGATTGAACAAGGTTAGCCTCAATTTCAAATTCCAATGAGTCGTCTTGGATTTCGTTTCCGTAATCATTAGGTCCCGCATACCATTTAATTCCAAAGTATTTTTCTCCGCCTGCAGGGATAATAACAGGAGTAAATGCATTCCAGTCAGCTCCGTATGTATCCATGTCAGCAGTTGCAAGAGTGTGATTTGTTCCAACTTGAGTCATAGCGCTGACATCTGTTGCAACTGTGTCTTTAAAATAAAGACCTGTGGTAAGTTTTGAACCCATTTCGCCTCCCTCAGTTGTACTTGGTGTACAAGATGGTTCAGCAACCCTTTCTTGATCATTACAGTTGTTTTCAATATTGACCAACTTTCGGGCACTGGTCGGCTAGAAACGGCTTTTTTACTCAAAATTTAAGTT
>PFLI01000177.1 GCA_002785065.1 Candidatus Roizmanbacteria bacterium CG_4_10_14_0_8_um_filter_33_9 | reverse complement strand
ACCTAATTCGGTTTTCCCTCCTTTTCCCTTTAGTTGTTACCTCGAAGCTATAAGGCTTCGAGGAATATTGCTATTTAAATTTACAAAAGCGATGTTTGATAAAGGAAAATATAAAGGAACCCCTGTATTCGATGGATAAAGATTTATATTAAGTGTTTGTTTCTGAAGGCTAAACCTGAATTTGTTTTTAGGTATTTTTCAAAATCCAAAGCTTTTTTCTTTGAAGAATACACATGCAGGATTAAAAATGAAAATCAATGGATTATATTATTGACTATCTCAGGAGTATTTTGAATTAGTCTGTTCATTTTATGTAATAAAACTCCGATGAGTAAGGGCAGAAAAAGTAACCCATACAACCAATAGTGAGCAATTTTATACTGATTTCCATACTGCAATACAACAAAAAGAGAGAGAAAACTAACAATCCGTGAAACTCCAAGAGCTATTTCCCTTTCCAGCATAAGATGATATTTTTTTGTCCAACCGGAATTATAGTTGTCTAACGAATTGTAATATACGATAGATAGCCAATTATTAAGAAAAGGGGCAAAAAAACCGGTAAGTATAATAAAACAAATAATTCCTGGCAGATTATGTAATATCCCAAATAACCCAATACCTATGGCAAGCCCGATACTTCCAATCCAAAAACTATATTTGCTTTTTTTGAGGCTTTTTATTGAAAAAATACTTCCTATTGCTCCCAATAAAAAAGCAATTGTTTGGACTCCACCTAAATTAAATTCATTTCTTAAAATTAAGAAAAATAAAATACTGGTTACAATACCAAGAGAACTATCATATAATCCCAGTAACAGTTGTTGTCCAAGAATTAATTTCCAATAATAAGATCGTTCATGAAAAATTATTTCTCGATAGGAAAAATCCGGGGTTGTATGACTTGGAAGTTTATTAGCTAAAAAAAACATAAACAACAGTATTAGAAAAACAAGAAAAAATAATAAACCATAGCCCATATCCAAACCAAAGATTGAATTTTTATTAAACACAATAATAATAGCTCCTCCGATCAAAGGAGCAATAGCGGATAAAGCATTAATGATCCCTGTTATTGATCCAAAATATTCAACTCTTTTTTCTTTATCTGTAAATAAATACTGATTCAGATTAAATCCCGCCCAATAATTACCAGCATTAAAACCCAATAATATACCAATCGGTATCAGATAATGAATTGATTGTTCTTTTAAAATAAACAGTAAAAAATAAAATAAAGCGCTTGTGAGTAAACTGAATCGAATCAAAAAAGCTGAAGATACTTTTTTAAGTGTCCAACCAGAAATAACATAAAAAAAGAGAGTACTTGTGTACGCAATCACATTGAAAAAAATCGTAGTTTTTAGATCGCTATGATTGTAAAAATAGACAGTAACAAAAATCCCCGCCAAAGAACTGCTGAAATAATCAAGCACCTGTATAAGTATTAGATTCTTTTCTTCCCGATCAAAAGATACCATAAAACCAATTATACTTAATATCATTACGGATGTTTTAAACCATACGAGTTCTCAACTGTGAGTGCAATCTAAACGTTGCTAAGTCCTGAGAAGGATTTGAGGTATTTAATAAATCAAATTAATTATCTCATATACCCCTAATTAGTTTTGAAGGAGCATGGACTAACTTTTAGATTACATGGGGGTATTTAAACATTTATATACCCATCGTAGTTCATTGTGCAAAGAAAAATGAACGTACGGAGGGTTATCTCGCTGAAAGATGAAATATATTTTTGTAATTTAATTTGAAAGCGGTATATAATATTCATATGACAACAACACAAAGAAAAGTAATTGTGGGTATTGGTAATGTGTATGTAGAAACAAATTATCTCGGCCTTATGACTGGCGGCTCTCATGCTTTAAAGGTTGGCAAAGAGTATAGATCTCCAAAATGGGAAACAAGATTGGGAGGATCTGTTGTTAATTTTGTTGTGCAGGCAAAAAGATTGGGTATGGAAGTTGGACTAATTGGCAAAGTCGGCAAAGATGAAGCTGGATATAAACTGCTTTCGCTGTTAAAAGAAAAAGATATTGCATCTAATCTCATTGTAATGTCTGATGATCCGTTGGTTCAAACCAGCGTTGACACAGGCTTAGTCTTTGAGGATGCACAAAATATCCAAGTTGTGGCGGGTAATGCAAACCAATCACTGTCTCTAAAAGATATTGATTTGAGTAACTATTTTTTTGATACTGTATCAGCTGTATATTTGGGAGGATTTTTAAAACAGACTGGATTGTATAAAGATTATCCGGAATTGTTAAAAAGACTTACAGATATGGGAATAAGAATATTTCTTGATCACGGCAGAATTCCTGTAGATGTAACAAGTAACCAAATCGAAGTCTTGAAAAAATCTATGAAGTATGTTGAGGGTTATTTTCCAAACGGAGATGAGCTTGCCGGAATAACCGGTGAACAGGATGTTTCAAAAACCCTGGACTTGGCAATGCAAATGGGTCCAAAATTTGTTGTGGTCAAACTGGGAAAAGACGGCTGCAGGATAAAAACAAAAAGTGAAGATATTATTATTCCTAATCCAACTGTCAAAGCAATAAGCACTGTTGGAGCCGGCGATGCCTTTAACGCAGGTTTTATTACTCAATATCTATCAAACAATTCATTAAAAGAAGCGGGCAAAGTTGCATGTGCAACTGCAGCAATTCGTGTAAGCAAAAATACCAACCCAACACGTAAAGAGATCAATGATTTCCTTAAAATACAATACTAACTACGCAACAATTTGTGTGGAGATGCCGGGAGTTGAACCCGGGTCCGTGGAAACACCTTTAAAAATGTTTAGTTAGGGATAGAATATTTTTACTCTATTCCGGTCGGGGAAATAAACAAACCGTTCCCGAAATGCCAATTATATTGTCGACTTTCTGAGTAACTGGTTAACTCAAATCGTCCTACCCCAGTTGGTTTCACCCTTTATTGCGTTGAACTGGAGAAAACGCAACAAGAGTCCTTGAAACTTCGACCACCAATTATGCAAAAAGCATAGCTGGTGCAGCTTGATAAGAAGGCACGAAGCCTGCTTTTTCAAGCACGAATTTTCTCAGATCTGTTAGAGTCTCTTCGACTTCTGAGTTGACAGTTGATTTTTTCTATTTGCGTATAGATACGCCCTAACGATTTTTAAAAGTGCGAATTCCTCGTCGATTCCTTGCATCCCCTCGTCGCTTCGTTCCTTCAGGACGATATCCTTCAGGATGAATCCTCGGGGTAAACCCCTCTTTAGCTTTTCAAATACTCCTTCATTTCCCTCTTCTGACTTTGTTCAATGTCCCGCTTCTTCTCAAGTTTTCGCTTTTCAATTTCTTTTCTTCCTCGTACTAAAGCTATTTCTAGCTTAATATAAGGCCCTTTATTATAACAGCTTCGGGGTGCTATTGTCAAATTACCTGAGGCCATTTTAACCTGCATTTTTAAGAGTTCTTTTTTGTGCAGTAAGAGCTTTCGTGTCCGTTTTTGATCATACCCTTTCCCCTGAGAAAACTGGTATAAAGGAATAACTGCGTTTAATAAAAATGCCTCATTGCCAATTATTTTTACAAACGCCCCATCCAGTTGTATTTGTTCTTTCCAAACCGATTTAACCTCGGGACCATTCAAAACAATACCTACTTCAAAGGTGTCAAGCGCCTCATATTCCCTGTTAAATTTACGGTTTATAACTTTCATGACCTTATT
>PFLI01000144.1 GCA_002785065.1 Candidatus Roizmanbacteria bacterium CG_4_10_14_0_8_um_filter_33_9 | reverse complement strand
TTTAATATAACTTTTCAAAACGAAAATGAATCTAAAAATGTACTTGATTGTTGGATATTAATGCGTTTATCTTGGTTAATCGATTTTTCTGAAAAAACACTCCGTTTATACAATGCAAAGGACGTTGCTTTAGAAATTGAAAAATTTGTATCGGATATTTCAACATGGTTTATTCGAAGAAGCCGTGATAGAGTGTGGGTAAATTCGGAGGATGTGGAAGACAAAAAATCTTTTTATAATACTCTAAACACAGTTTTAGTAAACTTATCTATTATCATGTCGCCCTTTACTCCCTTTATTTCAGAAATAATATATACTCACTTGACTAAAGAAGAATCTGTTCACTTGACTTCATGGCCGTTGACAAAGTATTTACCTAAAGTTAATACGGAATTATTTTCCGATATGGATCTTGTGAGGGGAATTGTTGAAGTTGGCCAACGAGTCAGAAAAGAAATAAAAATTAAAGTCAGACAACCCCTTTCGTCGATCACTATATTGTTACCAAAAATGAATGACTTTAAGCTCAAACAATTCTATTCTGGTTATGAACGATTACTCAAGGATGAACTAAATGTTAAAAAAGTTATTTTTACTCATTCAACAGGAGAGAAAATAGACGTTAGATATGATACAGTCCTCACAAAAGAGCTTGTAATAGAAGGAAAGCTGCGTGAATTTATACGGGATATTCAATCTAAGCGAAAAGAATTGGGAATAAAGCCATATGAAGAAATTTCACTGGTTATTCCTAAGACCTTTTTAATCTATAAAGATTATTTGAAGAAAAAAGTTCTTGCAAGAAAAATAGAAATTGGTTTGGATTTACAGGTTTCATTATGATATCAATTCTCCTTCCCTCTTTTTTTATTTTTATTTTTGGTTTTTTTAGTTTACTCGGGATTAACCCTCAAATAGCCCGTCAACAATTTATAAATTTTGCAATTGGATTTGTTGTGTTTTATATTATACGAAAATTCGGTAGAAAATTTATTATATCCAACGCACAGTTTTTTTTCTTTCTTTTTACATTGTTGCTACTTATAACTTATATCATTGGATTTGAAGTGAAAGGATCAAAGCGCTGGATAGATCTTTATTTTTTTAATTTTCAGTCTTCAGAATTTCTAAAAGTTTTTTTTATATTATATCTTTCTCAGTTATTTGTAAAACTTTCCAATATAGAATATACATTTCGAAGATTAGCATTATTACTATTAATGCTTTTAATTCCTTCGTTTATTGTTTTTAAACAACCTGATCTTGGGAATGCCATTGTATATGTATATCTTTTTTTTATTCTTCTTTTTTTTTCAAAAATATCTAAAAAATATATTGTTTCAATAATCAGTTTTTTGTTTTTAATTGTTCCACTTTTGGTAGTCTTTTTAAAAGATTATCAAAAAAACCGTATATTAAGTTTTTTTAGCCTATACTTAGAACAACAGGGAAATGCATATAATATGATTCAGGCTATGATTACCGTTGGTTCAGGAAAATGGTTTGGTAAAGGTTTGGGTTTAAGCACTCAATCAAGGCTTTTTTTTCTTCCCGAGAACAAAACAGATTTTGCCTTTTCCACACTTATTGAACAGTTTGGTTTTTTTGGCGGGTTTATTGTTCTTGTTCTTTATTTAGTTTTATTCTTTTTTTTATTTAAACGTATAACCTTATTGTTAAAAAAAAATGATGACGAAAGCAAAATAATGTTTTTGTATGTTTTGGGGATTTTTTCCTATATTTTTTTCCAGATGTTTGTAAATATTGGAATGAATCTGGGAGTACTTCCGATTGCAGGAATTGCTTTACCATTTATTTCTTCCGGTGGTTCTCTTATTGTGACTCTTTTTCTTGGATTTGCACTCATTCCTTGATGTTGAAAAATGATTACCTGTCATATATAATGTATTCTTATGGTAAAAGTAGCAGTAATAAAAACAGGAGGGAAACAATACCTCGTAAAAGAGAATGATATCATTACAGTTGATCATATTGATACTCCTGAAAAAGGTAAGGTTTATCTTGAAACACTCGCCGTTTTTGATGAAAAAGAACTATTTAAGCTAGGTACACCCGCATTAGATATAAAAACGCAAAGTGAAGTTGTAGGTCAGACAAGAGGTGATAAAATTCGCGTTGCTCGTTTTAAATCGAAAGTACGTTACCGTAAAGTAAAAGGATTTAAATCATTTTTAACAAAACTACAAATTACCAAAATTGAATAAAATTTAACATTTAATTACATAATATGGCGCATACAAAAGCTCAACGTGCAGTTTCTGGAAATAGAGATTCCAATTCAAAACGAAGAGGAGTAAAAATTTTTGGTGGAGCATCTGTTGAACCGGGTAATATTATTATTTGTCAAAAAGGAACAAAAGTGAGACCGGGAGATGGTACAATGCTTTGTAATGATTTTACTATCATGGCACTCAAAAAAGGGACAGTACAGTTTAAAAAGAACAGGGGAGATATGTATGTTTCGGTAGTGTAACTTCTATATGCTACAATAGGTATTATGACCGATCCTCTCATTGAGCAAATTCAAACCGAAAAGGATTATTTTACAAAGGCAAAACTACTTCAATATATTATTTATGATAAGCAAACTCGTATAATTGATTTAAGTAAGCAACTAAAAATAAAACCTTCTTATATTTGTCATCTCATTCGTTTGAATAAACTAGACCCTATGATTATTGACGGTTATTATTCAAAATTGATTTCAATAAGTCATTTATTTATGATTTCACGTTTAAAAACAAAACAAGACATGATTAAGGTATATGAAAAAGTCCTGTCGCACAATTTGACTGTTTTTCAAACCGAAGAAGAAGTAAGGGAGATTTTATATCAGGTTAAAACAATCGGTTCAAGTATTGTTATGAAAGAACAAAAAAAAATTGAATCTCTTCTTTCAGATAATATAAAAAATGTGAAAACACATCTCATACAAACACGGGTTAAAGCAAAGATTATTATTGAAATAAAAGGTAATTTACAAGAAACGACTGATTATATCAGGTTATTTGTTGCAAGATTAAAATTACAAAAGAATGAGTTAATTACTCCTGAAGCTTTGCAGGAAAAGGATTTGGAATAATACCTATTTTATTTGCAGGAAAATACCTGTAAAATACTTGTCCAATTATGCTAGAAATTGGTACCGGCCCGAATTCTCGCGAATCTGAAGATCGGGGGCGATTATCACCCATTACAAATATTTCTCCATCAGGAATAGTAAAGGGTTCTCCGTTTTTTGTAAAACCACCTTCCCAAACATTTGTTTTCGCGGCTATATATGGTTCTGTAAGTTTAATATTGTTTATATATACTTCTGAATCGCGAACTTCAATTGTATCTTTTGGTAGTGCAATAATTCGTTTAATGTATTCAATATCCGGATTTTTTGGAGATTTAAAAACAACTACATCTCCTCGATGAACTGATCGTAACTTATAAGTAACTTTACTGGTAAATATATAATTTCCCGTATTAAACGTTGGGTCCATAGACGCGCCCTTTACTTGATTGGGCTGCATAACAAAAAGGTAAACGACAATAAAAAGAGAACCGATAAATACTACAGTTTCAAGAATATCCATCACAAACTCTATTATTCCTTTTACTATTTTCATAGTATTTATTCTAATGAACTCAGTTGAAAAAAACAAGCTTAATAGTTAGAATAAAAAAGCATTTAAGGACTCGTAGTTCAGTTGGTAGAACGTTGCATTCACATTGCAAAGGTCAGAGGTTCGA
>PFLI01000101.1 GCA_002785065.1 Candidatus Roizmanbacteria bacterium CG_4_10_14_0_8_um_filter_33_9 | reverse complement strand
AGCAAGGAAAGAATTTTTAGTGTCCTTGCCCCGCCCGCCCGTGCGCGGACACAGAAACTCCCAAAAACAAGTCTATTTTACCAAAACAACACCGGCGAAGCTAATTATTGCACCCAACAACTTTCTTAATAAATCTGTTCTTTCTTTGAGGAATATTACGGACAAAACAACAGTTATTATTGTTGCAGTCTGGCTTAACGGCGCAATTTGAGAGGCGTTTTTACCAACTTGGTAAGCCAAAAAGATTGTTATTGCTGATACCGCATAGAAAACACCAAGTAGCCCTAGTTTCAATAAAGTTTTTCCCTCAAATAGCGGTTTCATCTTCGCTGTAGATTTTGGATAGATAGCCAAAACTGCCAGCGATGGAAGAATAAACGCGATGGTTAGATATGACGGGACATCAAAATTGTTGACGATGAAAGCATCATTTGTAAAAGCCAACCCGAAAGATAATGCGGCAAGAACAGAAAAAATAAAGCCTTTGCTAAATGAAAACTTTTGCTTCTTCCAAGAAACCAAAACGACGCTTAAAATAATTAAAATTGTCCCTAAAACCTGTTGAGTAGAGAAACTTTCTTTGAGAAAAATAATTGCCCCAATTATTGTCCACAAAGCGCGAGAGGCAAAAACAATCGTAAATTCTGATGCGTCGACTATTTTCAACGCACTGAAAATAAAAACATTTCCCGCTCCGTATAAGATAGTCATCAAAATTAAATTTGGAATTAAGGGAACAAGGTTGGGAGTAGTAAATCCATTAAATACCGCGTAAATTCCAATAAGTATTCCGGTGAGTAGCTGAAAAACAATTGAATAAGCAATGGGGTCGCTTTTATCATTTTTCAGTAATACTCGCTGGAGCAATACCGAGATTGAATAAGTAACTACACTTGTTGCTAAAAGTATTTGCCAGTTCATAATTTTTTGTTTTGTTTTTCGTACTCCTTATCAAAAATATTTGGTATTTGATGAATAGCCACACCCTCGCCGGTTCCAAACCAATCAATTTTTGGTGATTGATAATTGGGAATTTTAAACTCATTTAATTTCTTTAGATCGTCATCATCGATTTGAAAACTAAACGAGGCAAGGTTTTCGTCTATATGCTCTTTAGTACTTGATTTAACGAGAGGAAAGAAACCTTTAGAAACAACCCAATTCAGAAGAATTTGATTTTGGGTCCTGCCGTATTTCTTTGCTAACTCAACCAAGAGTGACCAATTTCTAGCCGCAGTTCTATTTCTTCTGAGAGGTTGATAGACAACATTGAGAATACCATTTTGTTGCGCGTAATCTGTAATTCCCAAAATTTCGTTCTCTCTGACTTCAAAATTGAAACAGCCTTCGTGAGCAAATAATTTTTTACCGAAAGCTAAATGATATTTTTTAAGATAATCTAAATTCGAATTAGCAAGGCTTGTATATCTTGTTTTGCCCTGCTCAATAAGTCTGTCAACAAACTTTTTAACTAATTCCAAACCAATGTCATCAACAAGCCCCATTGTAAACTGCAAACTATCCACATAGCCCATATCAAACGTCTTTAGGAAGCTGTCCAGCCTTTCCTCAACTTCCTGTATTGTTTTGGCATCACTTTTGTAGACCGAGAATGTGATAAAGATTTTCTCACGGGCTATCTTTGATTTTTTAACTGCTTTTGATAATAAATCAACCGCCTTCCCCTTAGCATACATGTAAACTGTTCCGACATAATTTATTCCTTTATTGAGGGAATAGACGATCGCGTTTATTTGTTTTTCATCATCGTTTTTTGGGTCGGGTTCCATAAAACCACCTACTCCCCAAGTTCCTATGCCGATTTTTGATAACTGTTGTTTGTTAATCATAATTTGAATCTTACTTATGCATTTATTATACAAGTTTTTAAAGAATTTGAGTAGGTCGATTGTTGTTGTTTTTATTTTGAGAATTTTGTATATTGAAACTGTACTCAAACTATCTTTCGGATTTTTTAATGGCCACCTTGGGCAGATCCGAAAGGGTTTGAGTACAACCAGGGTGGCCATTTGAATTTAATAAAAGTTCTTTAAAAATTTTTTCGTTTTTCTTTGAACAAAATCAATTCTGATTTAGTCCTGTTCGAGCCGACTTTTTCGGAAGCGCGGCGGGTGGGGGCGCCGCGCTGGAGTAGCGAGCCCCGCTTGGCAGGGCGAGCTAACACTTTAACAGTTTTCTTTAAAATGCGTTCGAATTTTTCCAAAAACGAGCACCAAAAAGGAAATCGAGTCGGAAGTGGGGGCGGCGCTGGCTGCGTCCGTCTCCGCAGACAGCGCCGCAAAGGGAAAATTCAAGTCCGCCGAGAGCCGCCGTAAAAAAAGAATGAAGAAAAACGCAAAAATTTAGAACAAAACAAAGAGGAAAAAACCATGACAAAATATATTGCTTATTGCAGAAAATCAACCGACGAAAAAGACAAGCAGATCATGTCTATTGAGCAACAAATAGAGGAATTAAAAGCATTTGCTCAAAGAGAAAATCTGGAAATCTCAGAATTTTTGACCGAGGCAGAAACCGCAAAAGTTCCCGGACGACCGGTTTTTAATTCTCTCATTTCTTTAATCGAAAAAGGGTTAATTAACGGGATTATCAGTTGGCACCCGGATCGTTTGGCCAGAAATTCAATCGATGGCGGAAAAATTATTTACTTAGTGGATACCGGGAAATTACAAGCATTAAAATTTCCTTCTTTCTGGTTTGAAAATACTCCCCAGGGAAAATTTATGCTGTCAATTGCTTTTGGCCAGTCAAAATATTATGTAGACAACCTATCTGAAAATGTGAAGCGAGGTTTATATTTTAAACTCCGTCGCGGCGATTGGCCGTCATATGCTCCTCTGGGATACAAAAACGATAGAAACAATAGAAGTATCATGGTTGTCCCGAAATCCGCGAGGTTAGTAAAAGAAGCATTTAGAAAATTCGCCTCTGGTGAATTTTCATCGATGAAAGATATCTGCGACCTGTTTTTTCGAAACGGGATTACACGTAGGAACGGAAAACCTTTGCATTTTAATCAAATTCGGGAAATGCTTCAACGAACTTTTTATTACGGCTTAATGAGTTACCACGGAGAAACCTACGAGGGAAAACATAAACCGTTGATAACGAAAAAACTTTTTGATGAAGTACAGAAAGCTCTGGAAAAGAAATACAACAGAAAACCGCAGAAGCACGATTTTGCTTTTACTGGATTTATTAAGTGTAAAGAGTGCGGTAGCTTCTTCACGGCTGAAAAACACAAAAAGTTTTACCCCAAAACCAGAGGAGAAGTTTGGTATACCTATTATCGTTGTGTGAAGAAAAAAGGCGTTTGTTCACAAAAATATTTGCCAGAGGACGAATTGGAAAAACAATTATGAGAAATTGTCAGCGGCGTTTCGCTTTCTGAAGATTGGGCCAACAAACTTTTGGAAATGGCGGAAAAAGACGGAGAAAGGGAAAAGGAGTTCGCCAAAGGCGAACTCCAAAAACTCTCTATCTCTCTTTCTGATCTTGAAAAGAAACTGGATAAGCTTCTCGAAAGCTATCTGGAAGAAATTATTGATACAGAAAGTTATCAAAGAAAAAAAGACGAATTATTACAGACAAAGAAAGTTTTACAGGAGAAAATCGAAGAAATTAAAACCAAAGGTTCGAGTTGGCTCGAACCACTCAAGGAATTCATAAAAGAGGCCGCTGATGCGGCCAAAATCGCGCGCGCAAAAAATAATTGCAAAGATCTGGC
>PFLI01000061.1:583-3219 GCA_002785065.1 Candidatus Roizmanbacteria bacterium CG_4_10_14_0_8_um_filter_33_9 | reverse complement strand
CCCGGATTGTTTATATATTGACATTCCAAGAGTATTCTACCAAAAAAGGCAGGAAGCAACCAACCAGATCGGTCAATTCACTATCTCTATCTTTTCAATATCCACAGTAGGAACGCATTTGTTATCAAAAACTGATCCATAGCTGTCTGAAACATCCGTCCATTTACCATATATTTTTAATATCTGTCCTTCTTTCATAAACTCATCTGCAATTCTTTCTCCTTCATTTGGAACATAACCTGAAAAACGAGGATATTGAGGATCTTCTGGAATTTTCGTAAAAGCGGCTCCCCAGCAACCCGCAAGACAGCCATCAAATTTTGCTGTCCAGATAATTGGAACTGGTTTCTTGAAAAATTGTTTTTCTTGATAGTTAATACAATCTCCTTTGTATTTATCAACTCTTTTGTTTTTAATTGCCGTAGATAGATAAGAAGTCAAAGTAATAATTAAACCCAAAAAGAAACAAATCAATAAAGCCTTTTTCATTTAAGCCCTTTTTCGTGTAGACAAGAATTGTAGTTATCATTATAGTATTTTGTCACCCTCCAATGATAATCTTTGCTTCTAGCTACCCAATCGCAATAAGATCTAATCTTTACCGGTCGAACTTGAAACCAGTAAAAGAGAAATATCACTATTAAAGCAATTAAAACCCAAAGGCGATGTGTTCTTACAAACTGCAATAATTTTTTAATCATGTGTTTCTTATCACCTCCTTTCAATGGTTTTAGAACATTTTTATTAACGACTTTGAATAAGCTAGCTCCGGATAGTTCATCGAACCATTGGTATACGTAATCACTACTCAAAAACTCTTCTGCCGCCATTTTATCTAGTTTGTCTGCTATTTCCTTACCTTTGTTAGCGGATTCAACCGAACTAAAATAAATATCCGATTTTCTAGGATCATAGAACGAAGCTCTAAATAATTTATCTTGAACTTCCTTATTATTTACCAGCTTTAGCTTCTCTAGATAAAGTTCCTCAATTTCCGAATCCTGCAGGTAGCCGCTTTTGTCAAAGCCAAATACAGAATTGTTATTACTCATATCATTTACATATACATATTCACCCGTGCTGTAAATCGCTTTCCAAGCTTTGCATGGCGTTCACGATGCTCCCGCCGGGCAACTTCGCTAGGTTCAACAACTGACTTTTCAGAGTTTCGGGGTTACTTTCTGCCCATTTATAAAGGATGGGGTAATACTCCGGGTCTAGCTTCTTTCCCAGAAACTCAATAGGTTGTCCTTTTCTCTTTTTGTTTCCTTTAATCATTTTTGTCTTTCGTGTTGTTCGTAATAGCGATGTAGGCAAAACTAAAAATGAAAATTATTTGTGTAAAAGTAATAAGCAAATTAACCCAACAGGGTATTTCTATGATTATCGAATCGGAAATTATCGGCGATTTTACGGAACAGTATTGAATTACTGATGTTATACGATTTACGGAATAAAGAAAGCCTAAAAGTAGATAGATAATTTTATGTTTCGTAGCTAAGGTTGCAGTAAAAAGAGTCGTGGAGACAAAAATCCTGAATATAGTAAATGCAATAGGCAACACCGATAATATCAAAATTATCTTTAGAACAATGCCAGCTACGGATATACCATAAAAAAGAAAAGATAAACCAAAATAGGCAAGGTAGTAATCAATTGTCCATATAATAAATGCGATTGGAGTAAAGAGAAACCACCCCATATTTTTTATTTTTTCTTTTATTACCATTGTTTTTAGACCACTTCGTTTATTACCGAAATACGACAAAGCTCCCCGTGAGTGATAGCTTTCGCTACCCATATCCCTTTCGGAATATGACCTTGTCAGGTGCTCTCAACGAGGAGCTTTCTCCTGACAAGGTTTTACTGCCGTGCCTTAAAACATTTTCGTTCTAAAGTTTAGGCTCTTAAACTGTTAAGTATATTTTATACTAAATTGATAAAATAAGATAAATTAGAAAAATGTAATGAAAATTTTATTCTTGATTGGTAACCCACCATACACTGCTGTAAGTAGCTGGAAAGAAATTCAACAGCATAAAGAATATGGTTTTACCCCCACAAGAGAAGTTTACAACCTAATCAAAGGTTTAGAAAAAAATGCTGAGTTTGAAAAAATAATTACATCTGCCAGAAAAAGGGTTGGTTTACCTGAAAACGGAATATCATGGCAAGAATATACAAGTAAGTATTTCGTCGGCAAGTTACGCAAACTAATAGGAGAGGAAAGAAAAAAGGCAATAGATTTGCTTTGCAAGGTTGTTAAAGAAATTACAACTATTGGGGGCATGAATCTTAACTATCATGTCTCAAAACAGCTGCCACATTTAATTTATGGCAATTTTGTTTATTTTGAATTTCCGCCTATATTTTGGTATTGCCATGGAAATACCGAAGACGATGGGGGCGATTATTATTACCATCTATCAATAAGAATAAATAACAAAGTTACTAAAAATGAGCTTATCAACTACATAGAAGATAACTGGAAAAACATCTCAAGATCAATGCACTTACCTCCAAAAAATAAATTCTTCATTTCTTCCAGAGATCAGAAAATTATTGAGCTTAAAGATAAAAAAAGGCTTACCTTTAACCAAATTGCAGATCAGATTATCTCTGATCTTCGCCTGACC
>PFLI01000061.1:0-572 GCA_002785065.1 Candidatus Roizmanbacteria bacterium CG_4_10_14_0_8_um_filter_33_9 | reverse complement strand
AAAAATAAACGAAGACTCTGTAAAAACTGCCTACTCAAGAGCCAAAAGAAAAATTTCTTCCCTTGCCGGTTAGTAAGTAACACATAGTTACCCGAACAATTGTTCCCCTGATACCAAAACACAGACACAGGTTCTCCTAAAAAATAGACTTTGCTTAATGGAAAATGGCAAAGCCATTCAGATTGAGAAAACAAAACTCCAACCAAAAGGGTTAGTTTTGACGCCCGAAGAAAAGAAACGCCTGACTGACTTCTTTGCTGTTCTCATAGAAATTGACCGCAGGGAAAATGTAACGAAAACCTATGACAAACCGATTAAGTGAAATTCAAATCATACCCATAAAACCGCAAAACGGCTTAGTAGCCTTTGCCAGCTTTGTGTTGGACGGAAGCCTCTATCTTGGCTCAATCGGTATTATGACCCGTCCTAATGGCGGTTACAGACTCGTTTACCCCACCAAGAAGATAGCCGACAGAAACCTCAACATTTTTTACCCAATTAGCAGAGAGTTTGCGTTAGCCGTAGAGCAAGAAGTTGTAAGGCAGTTTGAAGATGTAATGAAAAAATATGAT
>PFLI01000015.1:2061-3714 GCA_002785065.1 Candidatus Roizmanbacteria bacterium CG_4_10_14_0_8_um_filter_33_9 | reverse complement strand
CCTGTGTATTTTTGGCAAGGAAGAATAAATTAAACTTGAAAGGGTTAAATATTTTTCCGGAATTTCAGTGTTAAAAAACCGGTTAATTTTTTTGATTTCTGTTTCTCCATGAGCAATAATCGTATTTTTATCTACCCTGATAATCGTACCGGGAACGATTTCTCTTTCATCGGTAATTTCTCCGACAATTTCTTCCAGAACATCCTCAAGAGTAACCAAACCTAATATTCTACCTTTCTCATCTTTGACAAAAATCATATGTGCCTGATTGTGCTGGAAAATCCGAAGCAGGGTATCGATTTTCGCATGACTGCTGATAAACATAGGTTCACTTGATAAATCTTTCAAAGTCCTGTCAATATCCTTACGATCCAAAGAACGCAGGATGTCTTTAATGTTTACCACACCTGTTATGTTGTCAGGACTTTCTTCATATATTGGGATTCTTGTAAAGCTCGTTTTCACAAAATCTATGATAGTGTCCCCGATTTTTTGTTGGGAACTTAATGAATATATTTTATTTTCAGGCGTCATTATTTCCAATACGGTTATATCATGAAGTTTCAAGGCTCTCAGGATTATTGCCTGTTCCTGTGGTTCGATGAGACGTTTTTCAAATCCCAATTCTATTGCCGAGGTGATATCCGCTTCAGTAAAAGATGAATGTGTTTTAAGATGCAGGGAATTTAAAATATATCTGGTAAAAGAACTCAGTAGAATGACCGCTGGAGACAGAATAGTGCTTAGAGTTTCTATCGGTTTGGCGATAATCAGTGCGATTTTGCCTGCATTTGCTGCAGCAATTGATTTTGGCGTAACTTCGCCGAAAACTAAAATCAGAAGAGTAAATAGTCCTATGGCTATACTTACTCCGGTGGAACCGAATTTATTCTCTGCAATGACAGCGACAAGAGCAGCAGCGGAAAAGTTGATAATATTGTTTACGATAAGTATAGAAATAAGCATCTTTTGCGGGTTTGCTTTAAGCCTTTGAAGAGCTTTTGCACCTTTTCGGTTTTCTTTTAGAAAAGACTTTATTTTGACCTGGCTGACCGACAGCAGAGCTACTTCAGCCCCGGAAAAAAAAGCGGACAGGAGGATAAGAATAATTAAAATAACGATATTTACTCCGACCATAGTTATAATTTAGGATATCACATATTATAGCGAGATTAGAACATAACTTCATGGAAATATTCAAACAAGGCTATGGAATGGAAAAATTCCATAGGAATAAATTTAATGGGTATACCACTTTTAAAAGACTCATATTGGCTTTTGTATGTTCTTACTGCCTTAATTTTGCATAAAACATTTACTCCGACAAATATTTTATGAGTTGGGAAGACTCTCTTTTCAGCATAGTCTTTTTCTTTGGCCATATGTTCAGGAAGGTTAATAAGATTCATGATTTTTCTAGGAAAAGACACATACCAAAGGCGGGTATTTGGGAATTTGTCTTTTATCAAAGCGGTAGTTATTTGGGAACAGGCAATATGATCGGGATGGCCGTATAATCCGGTCAGGTCATAGGAAATAACAAGATCAGGGTTGGTTTGACGGATAATTTTATCGAGCTCTTTCTTAATTTCACCTTTCTTATTTTCCAATTGGCCATCACCATAATCTTTGATAATTAACTGGTGCGTATTT
>PFLI01000015.1:1451-2043 GCA_002785065.1 Candidatus Roizmanbacteria bacterium CG_4_10_14_0_8_um_filter_33_9 | reverse complement strand
AAAGTCTCTTTTTCCCGTATTTTCTTTAACGCATTATCTTTCACGCCTTTCAGATTGCCTTTTTCACCTTTTGTCAGAATAAGGTGTGTAATATTTACTTTTTTATCTGAAACAGTTCTCATAAAGCCTCCCAAGGTCAGAACTTCATCATCAGGATGGGGAAAGACAATCAAAATTCGTCTGATTTTTTTTACATCAATAGTAGGTATGGAAAAGTCGTTCAGGAAAATAAAAAGGAATAACCAGAATAAACAAACTATCGACAATAGAGCAAGTAGACAATATAGGAATATAATCATTGTTTAGATCAGATTTATTAATACCTTTAACGTTTCTTCGGGATTAGTTCTGAATATATTGTGTTCTGCACGGGGAATAGTTTTATATTTTGTTTCAAGGTGTGAAACAGTTTTCCTTAATGGGTCATTTTCCCCGTAAATAAGAACAACCTTATTTTTAATTCTGGAAAAAAAGTAAGGCATATCTTTTTCAATCTCTTTTCTCATATCAAGATCTACCAGAGACTGGACAGAGGTATAAGATAGATCTCCCAGAAGCTTTGCATCTCTTGTTTTATCTGCTTTTCCGATGT
>PFLI01000015.1:0-1437 GCA_002785065.1 Candidatus Roizmanbacteria bacterium CG_4_10_14_0_8_um_filter_33_9 | reverse complement strand
GGAATAAGTAATTTAGCTTTGCCAAAATTTGTACTGACTAGAAGACGTCTTAGGGATACAGGAATATGACTTGTCAGCTGAAAATTCCATCCGGAAATTTTGCCGGGTAGACCAACCAGAATAAGTTTACCCTGAGTACAGCCTGATGTTGCGGTTTTGACCGATATAATTGTTCCCAGAGAGAATCCGATAATGGTAGTCTTAGTAAGATTGGTTTCTTTGATAAAAACACACAGTGCCCTGGCAAAAAGGTCTGTGTCATGTAATTCTCCATCTATGGAATCAGAAGCTCCAAAACCAGGAAGATCAGGAAGATAAACCCGGTAACGCTGGGCAAGAAGATTTTCAAAGCCCATCCACGGGTTGTTTACCATAGAACCATGGAGTAAAATGACCGGTTTGCCTTTTCCGATGACCCGGTAACTTTGGTTGGTAGATTGGAATTTGTAAATTTTCTGGTAAGGCAATATAGTACGTTTGGTAAAACAAAAGTTCATGGAATTGGTCCTTTAATAAACTAAAGGCATAGGGAAATATTATAAACTATTTACACTAGTGATAATATCGTATAAAGTATTTGTTTACTATGTTTCCTTCATTTATTATTACATTCCGTGAAGTGATCGAAGCTTCGTTAATCTTAGCTACGATAATCGGTATTCTTGTTAAAATAAATCAAAGAAAATCAATAAAAACTGTCACATACGCCGCATTACTGGCTATTACTCTTAGCATTGGACTCATAGGTTTAGGCAGTTTGATAGGGATAGAAATCCAGGAACTTTATGAAAAAAGCGAAGCTTATATAGAAGGAATTCTTTCTATTACAACTGCACTGTTTATCACCCGGGCAGTATTTTTTCTGCATAAATTTTTCTCGGAGCAACATAAAGCATATTTGGAAAGCAAGATAAAATCAGTTCTCGATCAGTCCGAATAAAAAGGTTTATTTTTACTTATTTTTTCTGCTGTTTTTCGAGAAGGTATTGAGATTGCATTATTTCTCTTTACTATTTACTTGTCCACAGATCCGTTTCAGATCTTAGTAGGATTTTTGGGTGGATTAACTTGCGCCATTCTTCTTTCAGTAGGGTTATTTACTACTACCCTGCGTCTTCCGATAACTTATATGCATAAGTTAACAAGCATCTTACTTATCCTGTTTGCAGGAGGATCTTTAGTGCGGGGAATTCATGAATTTACGGAAATAGGAATTTTGCCTGGAATTAGGGAAATTACTTTACCCCTGATACCTTCGAGTACTACTGTTATTGGAGACCTTTTCAAAACCGTATTCGGGATTACTCAGCAGATGAGTTTACTTCAGTCATCCGTATATATATTATAGGGTAATATATAGAAATTAGCACCTTGATATGTTAGAATTAACCGATTTAACAGGTTAATTCTTATGATAAGAATATTTTGCAATAACTG
>PFLI01000189.1 GCA_002785065.1 Candidatus Roizmanbacteria bacterium CG_4_10_14_0_8_um_filter_33_9 | reverse complement strand
AAGTGTATCAATATCTTATTTTGTTATTTGTTTATTTGTTTATTTGTTTATTTTATACTTTACCCGCTCTTGCTGTTTCATACACCCCAACAGATGTCGTTGTATCTACTTTAATTGGCGGAGAAACAACATTTAGTCTCTATGGATATACCTCACCCGAATCAATGGTTACTATAAGCAGCCAAGGGATATATGACGAAACAAGGAGCGAGATAGACGGTTATTTTATCTTTCAAAAAAAACCAACCTCGCTTTTTCACCAGGAACTCTGTTTATCAACTCAAGATAAATTGGGAAGAATAAGCACTCCCACTTGCATTCCAAGCATTCCTGATGAAGACAATGTGGTTATTGGTCCAGTTATTCTTCCTCCCACTGTATCATTAAACAACGGATCTTTGTTTATCGGTGAAGAACCAATATTATCCGGACAAACAATCCCAAATACTAATGTAAAACTATCATTATTTACAGACGAAGAAAGAAGCAAGAATACTATTGCATTTAAGGCTCTTGTGAGCCCTGTTGAAGCATTTACCATACCAAAAATGACCATTATGTCCGACAGTCAAGGAAACTATTCTATAGCGCTACCCTCTTCTCAAACCAAATATTACCGTATGTTTGTTCAATCGCTCTATCAGGAATCGTTTTCACCTAAAAGCAATACTATTCATCTTGACATTATGCCTTTTTGGCTTTTCATTATTAAATTGCTCGGTTTTTTATGGAAATCATTTCAGCAATATCTTCTGGATTTTATTATTGTAAGTCAAATCGTGGCTGTCGGTATCTATTTCTTGAGAAAATATCTCCATCCGTATCATCTATTCCGCTGGCATAGAAAAAGAAAGCCCTATCCCCTTGCTCTTCGCCCTAGCTATGAATTGGTAGTGGAACACATTCCGTTGATGAAGTTGTAACACGTCATTCTGGGGAGGAACGTAGTGACGACTCCAGAATCCATAGATCCTGGATCCTTCGACAAAGCTCAGGATGAATGCGCTCAATTGCTTACCAGGATGACGAAATTTTAATAATACGATAAATGCGCCTTTTGAGTGAGTTTGGTTTCATCAACTGCTATTTCCAAATAATACTCTCCTGCCTGCTTGCCTGCAATATCAAAAATAACCTTACCTAAACTATCTGTCACTCCCTGATTGGAATCAAGCACAATGCCCGGATCTTGGGCAATAACAACCGTTTTTCCAGGTACACCTAGCCCTTGATCGTTTAATATAAAAACCGTAACCCGAATTCGCTCTTGCGAGTTTGCTTTTCCTTTAAGAGGCGTAACAAAGATATATGAATTATCAATAGAAAAAGAACCTTTTGTAGTACTGGCGCGGCTGGAAAAAAAACGAGCTTCGTAAAAAAAGAACAATCCTGCAAAGAAGAAAAGAACAACAAGAAATAATATTATAAAAAGAACGATTTTTTTCATACTACATATAACATACTAAATAATAACAATATTTTCAATATGTATAATGAATTACTTTGAAGCAGAGCTGCGATATATCTTGTGAGTGTCATTCCCTGAAAGGGAATCCTCGACTGGATTTCCGGCCTTCCTGCCTCGTGGCAAGGCGGGCGCCGAGGATGACAATAAGTACCAAAGCACGATCGCTTATACGTCATTCTGGCACCATACACGATTGTTTATCCTTCGACAAAGCTCAGGATGAATGCGCTCAATTGCTTACCAGAATGACGTGTTTGAGTTACGGAATTCGGATTATCTATATTTAAAAAAAGTTTTTAGGGCTATGTATTATTCTAAAACATAGAAATATACAAAAAATCTAAAAAATAACAAAAAAAATCTTGAATTGACTGTCTAGAAAAGACTATAAATATATTAGCAAATAAGAATATTAAGTGATAAATAAGGCAAAGTTATTTTAAACTATAAGGCTTCTATATGCTCTATATATCAACTAATTTTTGTTTAGATTATTAATATGCTCTATTCTACTCTATATCGTTTATGAGGCTAGAATAATATATTTTGTTCAATTAAATTCAATTAAATAAATTAAGGTAAATACTGTTATAAATGTAATATGCTATAAGATATATGATGTTTATTGATATATTAAGGTAAGCTAAAAAGATTTGCGGTAATAATATTAAATATAATTAAATAATACTACAGGTATAAATTCTTTATTCACGTTAGAACGATATAACTATATCATAATATATGCAAAATACCTCTTGACAACGTTATTATTATTGTTATAAGATGAGTACATATGAACAACCAGTATAATCTTACTCATTTTGAATCTACTTTTCGGGAATTCCTTATATTGGAAAAAGTTGCTCCAGTTACCATAAAAAACTATCTTTCTGATCTTCGACACTTTTTGGGATGGCTTCCTATTTTTTTAAAAACAAAAAATGTTTCTGTCACGCTGAAACAAGTTTACACTGAGAAAATCCCAAACCAAGTTTTGGATATGATTCGAAGTGTTCAGCATGACACGATACAAGATTACAGTTCTTACCTTTCACAAAACCAAACACCTTTTAAATCTATTAATCGACGATTGTCGACTCTTCGAAAATTTTTTTCATTCTGCATCTCTCAAGGATGGATGAGTCATAATCCTGCGAAAAAAGTGACGAATATATTTAATATTCGTCATCCTGAATTTATTTCAGGATCTTCACAGGTATCAGGGATGGCCCATAGCAACAATCTTATTCTTACAACTGATATCATCGAAAAGACTCAACTCTCTGAAAAAGAACTGCTTACAAAATACCGTGATTCTTTACAAAACACAAAGTTGAATGAAAAAGAAATATTACAAATCATGAGTGATCTGAAAGAATTTTTCACCATTATTAATTTCCGCCCTAAAGCGGACCCAGTTATATACCTATGAAAACAATGATTGATAAACCAAACAATCTGTTTTTGAACGCTATGCAAACAGTACTGCATGGCCTTAAAGAGTGGACTGACCCTAGCTATGAAGGAAGCCCATTTGACACCGGAGTATCGTATTCGAAATCTATTCGAAACGAAAAACCATTTTTGCTTCGAAGAAAAGCTATGATTCGGGTGTAACTTTTTGTAAAAAATTTTTCCTTTTTTTAACTATGTTTTTTACAGAAAATAAAGCCAATTTATATAATAAACGGTCGAAGTATTTGTTATTTTCTTGTGATATAAAATCGGATTCCACTCTCCTTCCTAAGTTTCATACGTTTGTATCTGTGGATAAATCTTTTTTAGTGGCTCCCGATACAACCCACACAGAAATAATATTATTTAAGCAGATAATAGAGTTGAGTGCTAATTATTTTTTTATTGATAAAAGACATGATTGCTAAATACACCGCAGGATACAAACAGTTGATTAGCTATAAATTAGCGTTAATTGCTTTTGACCTTATTTGGGAGTTTGTTCCTCAATATTATTATCGGATTGAAGACAGTCGACAACGCGATCAAATGAAACAAGCAATGAGAAGTACAAAGCAAAATATTGTTGAAGGATCATCAGAACGCAGCTTATCCAGTAAGCTCAAACTATATGATGTAGCCAAATCTTCTCTTAATGAGATTCTTGAAGATCTTGAAGATATTCTTAGATTAGAACGAATTTCACGTTGGTTACGAAATGATCAGCGCTTATTAAAGCTCCACCAGGTTATCGAAGGCTATCCTGTTTCTGTTCCTTCTGCTCCATCTCTTCCTTCTGTTAACCTGGTTTTAGAAACGCTGGGCTTAAGAAGGACCAGAGGGACAAGAAGGACAAAAGAAGAAATTGAAATTATTGTCAA
>PFLI01000157.1 GCA_002785065.1 Candidatus Roizmanbacteria bacterium CG_4_10_14_0_8_um_filter_33_9 | reverse complement strand
ATGAAATGGAATCTATAACCAATAATGAAGATAATCTCCCATACTAATTTGGGCGCAGAGGGTGCGAACAAAATTGATATAATTCGGATATGAGAATACTTATCATCAACGGCTCTCACAGAAAAGGAAACACTGATATTGCAATAAATAAGATAAAAGAAGAGATCTTGAAAACAAAAGACATCGTTGACGTACTCAACCTAAAAGACATTGAAATGAAATTGCCTGATGGGTGTGAAATCTGTGCTGAATCAGGGATTTGCCCAAACATACTTGATGAATTTTCAAAAAAAATAGAGCCTTCTATCCGAAACTATGAAGCTTATATCATCGCAACTCCTATTTGGAGTGATGGAGTTACTCCCCTCACAAAAATTTTCTGGGACCGCATAGTATCATGGTGCCATACAGACAGAATGTATCTGAAAGGAAAAAAACTCGCTATAATTGTTCATGGCATGGCTGATGAAAACTCTTGGGATCTTGCAATCAGTTGGATAAAGGGTGTTTGCTCATGGGAAGGATCAGTATTTGCCGGGAGTTTCAAATTTAAATCAAGCTCAAAGGTTGGGGACATTCAAATTGACGAAAAAGCTCTTTCCACTTTTATTAATGACATAATATAGAGTGTAAGGACAATCTAATCTAGATTATAACACTTCAGCATTCAAGTCTCTTTTTTTTGGAAAATAAGTTGTAGTATAATTTCATTATGTATAAGATTGTTGTAACCAATCCAATGGGTTTATCGGAAGAACAAAAATCTCGCCTAAAAAAGTTAGGAGAAGTTAACTTTTATGAAAGTATGCCTTCGTCTCCGGATGAATGACTCAAACGATGTCAAGGATATGATGTAATTTGCTCGTGGATCGGAGGGCTACGTGAAAACTACAATAAATTAAAAGACGTTTTTATATCTGTTCCGTTTGTAGGTGTTAGCAGTTTTGCAGATCCTGCAGTTGTTAAAACTAATAACCTAACAATTTGTAATAGCCCTGGTTGCAATCGTTGCGCTGTTTCCGAATGGATAATTTTTATGATCTTAACTATTGAGAGACAACTGAATAAATACATAAATACGGACAAGAAAGTTAATATTCCTTTACCATATGGAGCGGTTGGTTTGGCAGGGAAAAACATTGCTATTTTAGGTCAAGGTAGTATTGGTAAACGCGTTGGAGAAATTTGTAAAGCTTTTGAAATGAGTGTCACTTTTTTCAAAAGAGGAGATAACTTATTACAATCTGTTAAAAATTCCGATGTAATTGTCGATGTTTTAAGCGCAAATCCCAGTTCAAAAGGATTACTAAATAAGGAATTTTTTGATTCCGTTAAGAAGGGGTCAATATTTATTTCTGTGACAGTTGATGGCATTGAAGATTTTGATGCGATGATTTCTACACTTGATGAAGGAAGATTGGCATATGTAGCTCATGACGTGATGAATGCTCCTCTTGGAGATGTAACAAATTCTATATATGATAGACTTCGAAGACATCCAAAAGTTTACACAACACCTCATATTTCTTCTTTCAGTGATGTAACAACTAAAATAGGAAATGATATGATGATCGATAACGTCGAAGCTTGGACCAAAGGTAAACCTACAAATGTTTTTGGGAATTAAGTTTATGCAGAAAAAATTCTAACATCTTCCACCAATCTGGACACTTTAAATCAGAAAATGATGAAAAAAATTCTTGACATAATCAGTTCATGAATCTAATCTCAAAAGACTTCTTCCAACTTCAGATTGATTTTGCGGTATTGTGGTCAAAAAAACTGAATATCAACTATGATGAAGTTCTTTTTAAGAATACGTGTTTGTATGTACGTCTTCTGGGGTATAACGACGTAAACAAACCATCTATGAAGAATACACGGTGGATTGAAATCCTCAAAAATAAACCTTTTGAAAATTCAAAACAGATTGATTATTTTTACAATTTCTATCTGAAATTTGAAAAAAGTAAAAAACCATCTCCTCCCCGTTCTGCCTGTTTTACATTTAATTACCACAAAGATGGTAATATATTCGAACTTCATTTCGTAAACGCAGATCCACAGGGAAATTTTTCAAAAGAAAGGGCTCATGTGAGATTCAATGAGTTAAAAAACATGTTTAGAAAGATAAAAGAACTAAATCACGAAGACGCATTGGTTAAAGTCGAAACGTGGATTCTGAATACGGAAACTTTTAAAAGATTGTTCCCAAATGAATTTACCGAAGATGCAAAATTACTTGATACTAATCTTACCCAAAACTATACACATTGGGGCCAGTTTTTGACTAAGGATGGAGAATTGAAAAAAAATAGTGCACAAAACTTTTTAAGTTCAATTAAAAACAGTAATTTTGGTCATATAAATGATTACTTTCCTCTTCCCGCTAAAAATTCATTTTTAGAGCTTGATTATTTTTACAAATTTTATGGTATTGCTTAACTACTTTTTCTATTTACTATATTATACCCCTCTTCAATGAATTTGCAATGAACTGATATAGTCTGATATTCTGATAGGTAGGATGAAGAATTCTCTGACCCATGAGCAAATACGAGAACTGAGGTTTACCCACCGTCATGAACGAGATAAAAAATTGGCAGATAAAATAAAAGGGGTACTTCTGCTCAATAAGGGAATGTCGTATGCAGTAGTTGCTGAAATCCTTATGTTGGATGAAGTGACTTTACGTAGATATGAAAAGAAATGTAAAGAAGAAGGCATGGTCGGCCTTCTTGAATGTAAATATCAAGGTGGGAAGTCCCGACTATCTGCTGCTCAACTTACTTCTCTTGAAGAGCACCTCATAACGAATACTCTCACCACAGCCTCCCAGATACAAAAATATATCTTCACCATCTACGGAAAAACATACTCACTCATCGGTATTCCCAAGCTCTTGTATCGCATGGGTTTCTCCTACAAGAAACCAAAGATTGTGCCTGGAAAAGCATCATATGCTCTCCAAAAGGAATTTCTCCAGACGTACAAAGAAATGAAAGAGAAGCTAGGAGTAAAAGACCATATTTACTTTTCCGATGCAACTCATCCTACTCACAATACCAAGCCCTCCTACGGCTGGATAAAGAAAGGAAAGAAGAATGATGTGTATATCAAAAGTAATACAGGACGGAAAAGACTCAACCTCTTAGGAACTCTGAATATTGATAACAAACAAACAGTCGTAATTGAAAAAGAAACAATTGATTCTGAGGCTATTATCTCCCTCTTAGAGGGAGTAGCACAAAAACAAAAACAAGGGAAGATTCACATCGTTATGGATAACGCTAAATATCATCACTCACGAATGGTGAAGAGTTGGCTTCTGCATCATCCACGAGTCAAGCTTATATTCCTTCCTCCCTATTCACCCAACTTGAACATTATTGAGAGGCTCTGGAGATTCTTTCACATAAAAATTACCAACAACCACTACTTTGAGACATTCACGGAGTTCAAAGACGCAACAAGTACCTTTTTTCACAACTTGAAAGACTATCAAACAGAACTGGACTCCCTTCTTACTGAAAACTTCCAAACATTGCCATTAGTTGCAAACCTGAGTTAGGGGAATATATTATCTATCTAAACATGATGCAACTCTGAGGGAAAAATTCTTGCACAACAATAGAAACGTCATCCCCTAGCAAAGTAGAAATGTCACCCCCCCGTTTAGAGAAACGCCGTGAAAATGGGCTCAAGTTGTGTGTC
>PFLI01000082.1 GCA_002785065.1 Candidatus Roizmanbacteria bacterium CG_4_10_14_0_8_um_filter_33_9 | reverse complement strand
CCTCAAGATTTACAAATTGTCAAAGGCATTAACCCAACAACAAAAGCAGAGGATTCACGAAAACTCATACCAAATGAAAAATTTTCAGCTCTTGCATTTAAAATTCAGCTTGATCCTCATGTGGGAAAGCTCACCTATACCCGTATTTATTCAGGAACGTTGGAATCAGGATCATATGTCTATAATGTAAATCGAAACAAAACCGAACGGGTAAGTCGGGTGCTTTTAATGCATGCAAATCAACGTGAAGAAATTGATAAAGCATATGCGGGTGAAATCGTTGCACTTGTTGGACCAAAAGAGGCTCGCACCGGAGACACACTCGCCGATGAAACAACGCCTATTTTACTCGAACAAATTTCCTTTCCAGAACCAGTTATATCTCTTGCTATCGAACCAAAAACAAAAGCTGATCAAGAGAAACTTTCTTACTCTCTCAATCGTCTGTCTGAAGAAGATCCAACATTTAAGGTCAAGGTAAATCATGAAACAGGTCAAACCATAATGTCAGGAATGGGAGAACTCCATCTTGAAATTCTTGTTGATCGGATGAAGCGGGAAATGGGAATGAATGTTAATGTTGGAGAACCACAGGTTGCATATAAAGAAACTATTACAAAAACAGTTGAAGAGGCAGAGGGTAAATATATCAAACAAACAGGTGGACATGGTCAATATGGTCATTGTTTTATCAAACTTGAACCGCTTGGTCGAGGTGAAGGATTTAAGTTTATTAATAAAATTAGGGGGGGGACTATTCCTTCAGAATTTATCGGGTCAGTTGAAAAAGGTATTACTGAATCATTGGATAAAGGAATACTTCTTGGATTTCCCCTCACCGATTTACAAGTAACTCTTTTTGACGGAAGTTATCACGATATTGATTCATCCGATATTGCCTTTAAAATTGCTGGCTCGATGGCCCTTTCAAATGGTTGTAAACAAGCAGGTATGACATTACTTGAGCCAATTATGAAGCTTGAAGTAACTGTTCCAGATGAGTTTATGAGTGTTGTTATCGGTGATGTATCAAGTAAAAGAGGAAAAATCCTTGGAACAGATAAGCGAGGAAAATCAACGGTTATTCGAGCATATGCTCCCCTAGCCGAGCTTTCTGGATATGTTACCATCTTAAGATCTCTAACTGAAGGCCGGGGAATTTCCTATATGGAACCATCACATTATGAAGAAGTTCCACAAAACATCTTAAAGGGATTGCTTGAAAAGAAAGTGTAAATTATATGACAATTCTTGTTTTTTCTGACACTCATTTAACACATCGGTTTAACAAAAAGAAATTTTTGTTTCTCTCCCGCATAATAAAAAAAGCTGATAAAGTCATTATTAACGGCGACTTTTGGGATGGACATATTTCTTCTTTTCACCGTTTTATTAATTCAAAATGGAGTATGTTGTTTAAACTTCTCAAACAAAAAAAAACGGTGTATATTTATGGCAACCATGATAGAAAAGAATATTGTGACAGTCGTGTGTCTTCTTTTTCTACTATACAAACAACCCATTATAAAATAAATTTTAATAAACAGAAATATTACTTTGAACATGGAAACGCTTTTTTTCCCTCAACAGATAATAAACTATATAACATATCATACTTATTAATTAAAGTAATTACCCATATAATAAGCCTAATTGAATTACCCATTCAACATTTAAAAATATGGTTTGGGGGTGTAATTCTCAATAAAAAAATTAAAAAGAAACGTAATGGAGAAACTAAAAATGGATTTATTGTTTGTGGTCATACTCATTATCCAGAAATAGATCAAAAAAACCGATTTTTAAATACTGGATTTATCAAATATGGCATAGCTTCATATCTTCTTATTGATAATCGGGGATTTCAACTTCGCAAAGAATCATACCTGTAACAAATTCCTCTTGACAAGGTGAACAATTGTTTACTATAATGACAAAATGATAGATAGATTAGTTTCACTAAAAAAGTTTCACAGAAAATATAAACGACTTCCTTCCTATTCCGAAATGTTAAAATTATTTGGTGTTTCATCAAAAAACGCAATTTTTAAAATTGTCGGCAAATGGATCGAAGAAGGTATACTAAAAAAAGAAAATAATAAACTTTCTCCAACAAACCGTTTTTTTGCCCTTCCCCTTTTAGGCACTATCCGTGCAGGATTCCCTATTTTGGCTGAAGAAAACAAAGAATATCTCTCACTAGATGAATATCTTATTGCTGATCCACAAACATCTTTTCTTTTGAAAGTTCGAGGCGACTCTCTTGAGGGGATTGGTATTTTTGAAGGCGATATTGTCATTATCGAACGAAAAAAAGATGCTTTACCTGGTACTGTAGTTCTCGCCCAAATTGATAAAGAGTGGACTTTAAAAATTCTTAAGAAAGACCGAATTAAGAGACTTATCTATCTTTCTGCTGCAAATCCAAAATATCCTGCATTTTATCCAAAAGAAGAACTCCAAATCTACGGTATAGTTAAAGCTGTTGTGAGGAAAATGAATTAAATAACAATTCTGTTTGCTCTTGAAGTAATCAAGACGCAACAAAAAATTAATTCAAACTATAAGTTGATTTTATCGAATTAAAGGATATTCCCTCCGGTTCACAATGTTCAAGAGTAACTTTTCCATTTCGGGACGAATCAGACGTAACAGTTAGCAATGCATATAAATCTTTTTGCATACCAGGAGGAAATAACCGACCACTATAATCAATATTGACAATATTTTTTGTTTCATCTGTTGAGCCCGAACCTTGAACGTGTCCATAGAGTACCCGTTTTACTCGTGTACCTTTTCTTTTTCCTTGAGCATCTAAATCGGTTATTAAACGTGTTGCAACATCTGCATTTAACATTACATTCTGCACAGGTTCGTCTCTAACCCATAAAGGTGTATGAATATCAGTTTGCGGATAATAACCGCTATTTAAAATCTTTAATGCATTGATGGCGTTTGCATATGTCTGAGGCTCAATTACTCCAGTAACTTTAGCTTTACCTAACTCTCTCAGATTATTTTCAAAAAAATCAAGCAATTTCATACCTGACAACTTTTGTCCCCTAACACTAATTTCAAACAAAGAACCATCCTTATTTGTAAGAGGTAGAGTATGACTCATATATGTTTCATTTACTACAGCATAAAGCTGACCGTGTGTAAGTAAAGTTTCATAAAAATGAAATAGTGTTTTATCGCTTGCATTTAAGATAGCATCTTTAAAACTATTCCAGTTATCTTTATTTATTGGTGGAGCAGGTGTTGCTATATTGTAAACGGCACAAATTTTCCTTCCTTCGTGAGTTTCATACCAATCATTTGCTTTATCAGGTGAAACAAGCATCGCGGAAAGAAAAGCAACATCATGATTACCCAATATATATTTGGCTTCTCCTGATTTAATTGATTCAATCCATTTTCTTTGACTTTCTTTAAATCTTTGAGGATCAAGAATAGCTCCTTTTGGATCTAGTCCAATAAATCCTGCCTTCGGATCCATATAATCACCCGTACATATGCTTAATGCATCTTTTACCGGAGGTTCTCCTTTTCCATGTGAATCACCAAGCACAGCAACGCGCGGATGATATAAGACATGATCCTTATCTATAACCCCTTTATTTTTTTCTTGACAAATTACCTCGGTTACTGCTTTTAAATTAACAGGTGTAATCATCTCTTGTTTTTTTCTATCGATAACTATTACGGTAGCATCTAACGACATTTTTAAGTGGC
>PFLI01000153.1 GCA_002785065.1 Candidatus Roizmanbacteria bacterium CG_4_10_14_0_8_um_filter_33_9 | reverse complement strand
TTCTTGATTTTCTATTTTATCAGAAGTAAGAAACGATTGTAACTGTCTTTTCAAAGAGAACTGCTTTATTTCATAACTTAGTTTTAAAATACTTTGATCTTGTGAGCCCATATCTAAAGATGTTGATAAATATATCTCATCATATACAGAACGAAGTTGAGGAGATAATAACTGAGCAAATGTATTTACATTAAATAAGCTATTAGCTGTAATACATCCTTTTATCAGCTCTTGAAATAAATTACTATACGCTGGATATGAAAAATCCGATGCTTCAAGTATTGTTTTCAACAACATAATATTTTTACACACATCTTCTGTTTGGAATAGAAGACTTAAACAATGTCTTTCTATCATCTCTACTCTGTTACCTTTCGGTTCTTTTTCTTTCTCTTTTGTAGAAATAAATGCTTTTTTATTGTACTTCGCCTTACGCAAAATTGATTCAACACTACTTTCATCTACCCCAAGAATAATGGCTAACTTTTTTATGTAATAAGATTGAACAATCGGATTGTTTATATACACCATAAAAGGAACAATTTCTTCACCAATATTTTTTTTACTAAAGGCAGTATCTTCTGGATATTTTTTTAGAAAGTGAGATATTAAAAAATCATAGATAGGAACAGGTAACATAACTGCTTTTTTAAAAGAAACAGGATCTTTTTGGATAGCATCATCAGGATCTTTTCCTTCCAAGAAAATAATAACTCCCAATTCAAAATCCAACTCTTCAGCCTCCTTAATACCTCTTTTCATAGCTTCTGCCCCTGCTTCATCAGAGTCTAAAGCAAGAGATATTTTATTTGTGTATCTTTTGATAAGAAGTAATTGATCTTTTGTGAGAGCCGATCCCTTAATTGCAACTATATTACTTATACCTGATTGATAAGGAGAAATCATATCAAACTCACCTTCAACAACAATAACATTTTTTTCTTTTCGTATGCTTTCTTTTGCAAGATGCAAACCAAAGAGGGTTTCTCGTTTATGATAGATCAATGTTTCTGGAGTATTAATATATTTTGCCTGTTTAATATCTTCTGATAGCAACCTTCCAGAAAAACCAACAATATTCCCCCGAGCATCCTTCAATGGAAAAACAAGTCTTCCTCTAAAACGATCAAATAACGACCCTTTCTCTGTTCGAATCACTAACCCTGCATCCATTAAATCTTCATCACGAAATTTTTTTTTAAATAAAAAACGTCGTAATGAATCCCAAGATGAGGGGGCATATCCGATTTCAAATGTATTGATTATTTCGCTTTTAATATTCCGCTTTGCAAGATATTCTCTAGCTTTTTTACCGAATTTCGAATGGAGTAATACATAGTGATAAAAATCACATGCAGTACGATTAAGAAGAAATAATCTTTCTTTCTTTTTCCAAACAGAATCTTCTGAAGAGAATGATGAGGAAATAGGAATATTTAATTTATTAGCTAATTCTTTAACTGCTTCAGGAAAGGTAAGATTTTCAAATTTCATAAGGAAGCGAATTACATCTCCACCTTCCCCACACGAACCAAAACAGTGCCAAATTTGCCGATCGGGAGATACAATAAAAGAAGGAGATTTTTCCTGATGAAATGGGCACAATCCCTTATAATTCCTTCCTGCCTTCTTTAAAGTAACAAAAGAACCAATATACTCTACTATATCTTGTTTTTTTTTAATCTCCTCAACTGTTTCATGCATGTGTCCTTATTTTATACCACTCTGCTTTGATTTTCCATCTTTTTGTATACCACTTGTTTTTTTTCCTACATTTACTGTATTATAATAATACGATGCTATTTTTGTATATTGATCAAAATCAAATAAAACTGTTTCACGTAAAGAAATCATTATTGGGACAATATAGCATTGGTTTTTACCAAAAAAAATTTCAGGTTGATCTACTTAAAAATGGTAAAGTAATTAACAGTGATGTTCTTGCATCTGCAATGAAGGAAATTGCTGCAAATGTACCATCTGTCGATCACTCCAGAGATAAGGAAGTAACATTGATTCTTCCACAAAATTCATTTAATTTTTTACGGACTGAAGTTCCTTCAGACGTATCTTTATCGGCTATTTTATCCTTTATAAAGGATAAAATAAAAAGTTCTTTTCCATCCTCACCTGAGACTGCAAGTGATTATTTTTTTGTTGAAGATAATAATAAAAAATTCATTAGTCTTTACAGTATCGATCTTGCGTTCATTGAAACACTGCAAAATTCGCTTGGACTACTTGATTATCGTTTGATTAATATCTATCCTGATACGCTTTCTTATTACAAATTATTTGAAAAAACTCTTCGCAAAGGGAAGGTTGAACATATTATCTACGGCTTATACGAAAAAGAGATGTTTGGTGCATATGTATATAACTCCTATGGTCTTCAAAGTCAGGATAAAATAGAGATTAAGCTAAACGAAAAAAAAGACTTTAAGCTTACTCTCAAAGAAAAAGCAGATGAATTTGAAAAGAAAAATCAAAAAATTAATCGATTTATATTATCCGGTATTAAGGCAGACACTGTACGACAAGATCTTTTTACAAAAGAAGTAGGAATGTGGACAAATCCATTAAAAAGAATTGTTCCCCAATTCTATTCTGACTATACAAAACTTCTTATTATGCCTAATGGTAAACTATTTCCTTTACTTGAATTTGATGTTTGTTTAGGTGCTTTTATTTTTTCTATCGAAAATAAATACTTTTCATTATTAAAAAAACAACCTATTCTAAAACAAACACACACAAACCCATCTTTATTTAGATCAAAACCTCATTCAACCTTTCCAAAAGTGCACGTTTCTTTTTTGCGAAAAGAGATTATTTTATTTATTGTTTCCTTTGGTTTTTCATTTCTTTTATTTCAACTTATTTCTCAAGGAACATTTTCAAAAGGAATTAAGATATTTACTCCAAAAAAAGTTGTTCAACCAATATCTCCAACCATTGTCCCTCCAACCCCTACACCGACTATTCCTATCCAAAAAGAATCTTATAAAATAAAAGTCTTGAATGGTTCTGGGACAAAAGGTAAAGCCTCTGAAGTTAAAGATATTTTAAAAGAAAATAAATATCAAGATATTCTCACAGGAAATGCTGATAATTTTGACTATGTTACAACAGAGATAAATATAAAAAAAAGTAAAGATGAAATACGAAATTATTTATTGAAAGAACTCAGCGATTATGTTCAAAAACCCAAAGTTGGCAATCTTGAAGAAACAGAATCGGCTGATGTAATAATTATCGTCGGTACTGATTTTAAATAACTCCGCTTCTTAACAGCTCTTTTCTCGATAGAAATTGATATACCCCTTTGCTTTCAAATCGCAAAAGTATAATACCTAACGGAGCATTGATTTTATGGTAAGATTATCTTGTTAGATCAAGATAGTAGATAATTTGAAAGCTTCGGTAGGTATATACCAATTGATACAATTTTTTTGCAAAATCAATGCAGAGTGGTATATAATAACTCCATGATAGAATCCCACGAAGAATTGGAACGAAAATTAATTAATATACTCCAAAAAGCAAATTTAAATAATAAAAAAAACGAGATTAACACACTGGAAAAGAATACTTATGAATCTTCATTTTGGAATGATCCAAAAAAAGCTTCTGAAACACTAAAAAAAATAAGCTCTCTCAAAAAAGAAGTCGACGATATCGAAATGATGCAGCTTCTTTTTGAAGAAGGAGAAATTGAAGAGTCAGAAAAACTTATAAAAAAATATGAGATATTACTTTTTCTTTCTGGACCATATGACAAAGGAGGAGCTGTTTTTTCTATACACGCAGGACAAGGTGGGACAGAAGCGA
>PFLI01000095.1 GCA_002785065.1 Candidatus Roizmanbacteria bacterium CG_4_10_14_0_8_um_filter_33_9 | reverse complement strand
AAAAGATGATTTTACTGTTGCTGATCAAACAGAATTTATTAATACAATATTTGCGATATTTTCAGTTTTCAATACCGTACTTATTGGAACAGGAGCAATTTCATTGTTGGTTGGCGGAATTGGAATCATGAACATTATGTATGTCTCGGTTTCTGAGCGTACCAATGAAATCGGGATAAGACGGGCGCTTGGGGCTACTAAAAAAGATATTCTTAATCAATTTCTTGTTGAGGCGATTGTTCTCTCTCTTATTGGGGGAGTTTTCGGTCTTGTTTTAGCGGATATTGTGATTTTTATTGTAAGTTCAATTTTTCCAGTAAAAATCAATATAACCTCTATGATAATTGCATTATTGGTTTCATCGAGTATCGGTATTTTTTTTGGTGTGTTTCCAGCAAGAAAAGCAGCTCGATTATCTCCGATTGATGCGATTAGGTATGAATAAGGAAATATTAAATTTTAAATGTCAAATTCAAATCTTTAGAATATCAGAATAGTAGTATGATTTGTATATATTTAAGATTTGAGATGAATATTTGACTTTTGAGTTTTAAGTTTTGAGTTAATAAAATTCATGATATTAATTTTGAATATTTTTTCAGTATACTTTTCAGATTCTTTTCGGGCTTCTTCTCTCATTTGAAGATATTCATTTTCGGATAAAGATTCTAACTTATTTATTTTTTCTATAAGAGATTGTTCAGTTTGTTCAAGAAATAAAAATCCATTTATATTTTCATGAACGGTTTCTTTCAGTCCGCCGGAAGAGTATGCTATAACAGGTAATCCGTGTCCCATTGCTTCAATTGGTGCTATACCAAACTCCTCATCAATAGATGCAAACAAAAATGCTTTTGCTTCTTGATATGCTAGTGTCAATTCATTATCAGTAAGATTTCCTAAAAACTTTACAGTTGGTCCGGCAATAGATTTAAGATATTCCATATCCCGTCCGGTTCCCACTATTTTTAGCTGAAATTTTGCTTTGTTAGCGGCTTTTATCAACAGATCAATATGTTTTGCACGTGCAAGACGGGAAACGGTGATGTAATAGTTGTTAGCGATTAGTGATTGGTGATTAGAGATTGGTGGGGAAATATGGACAGGGGGATAGATAACTTTTGAATTACGACGGTAGAATTTTTCAATTCGCTTTTGAGTTTCAATTGAATTGGCAATTAAATAATCTGGTTTGTGTGATGCTTTCCAATCCCACATACGCAAGAAATGATTAATAATAGTTCCGTATATTCGAATCAACAAGTGTTTTTGCCATTCAACTGCTGTTTCATATCCGTAAAGGTAACGAGGAGGATGATGAATGTAAGAAAAATGCAGTGTTGGCTTTTTGGTTTTAATTCCTTTGCACATCCAAGAACCAGTTGAAGAAATAACTAAATCGTATTGTGAAAAGTTAAATGATTCCCAAATGCGGGGGGTAAGAAAACGAAGTGGAGAATATAATTTATTAATAAATGGGATTTTACCAAACCAGGATGTATGAATTTTCCATTTTTTTACGAGATTTGCATGATTTCCGAGTGAAGAAAGCGAAAAAGTTGATGTATAAACATTTGCTTGGGGATAAAGTTCTTTTAAAGAAACCAATACTCGTTCTGCTCCTCCGAATTCCCTTAGCTGATCATGTACAATAGCAATTTTCATAGATTTAGATTATATTATACTATTGTTATTTGTTATCCTGCACTTCAGCTATGTCATGTTGAACTTGTTTACCCTGTAAGGGTTTCAGCATCTTTAAAGATCCCGAAATAAATTCGGGATGACAAATTCATTATATGAATCTATTACAATCTTTAATATTAGGAATCGTTGAAGGTCTTACGGAATTTTTACCTATTTCTTCAACCGCACACCTTATTCTAGTTTCAAAGCTTTTAAACATTCCTCAGACTGATTTTGTAAAATTTTTTGAAGTGTTTATTCAATCAGGTGCTATTCTCGCAGTTCTTGTTTTATATGTTCAGTATGTAATCAACAACAAAGAAGTAATGCGTAATATTATTTCTTCATTTATTCCGACAGCAATAATAGGTTTTGCATTATACAAAGTAATTAAAGGAGTTCTATTTGAATCTATTACTCTTATTTCAATTGTTTTAATTGGTGTTGGTATTTTGTTTATTGGTATTGAAAAATTAATCAAAAAGAAAAAAATCATTCAAAAAAAATCAATAAAACATATAAATGACAGAACTGCTTTTCTCATTGGTTTATTTCAATCGTTAGCGGTAATTCCGGGTGTTTCTCGATCAGGTATTGTGATGGTGGGAATGATGGCGCTTGGATTTAAACGGGAAGAAGCAGCTATATATTCTTTTTTACTTGCGGTTCCAACAATTGGTGCAGCATCATTATTTGATCTATTCAAAATGAGAAGTTTGCTCATGTCCTCATTAAACTTATTACCGGTTCTTCTTGTTGGATTTATTACTTCTTTTATTGTTGCTTATATTGTTATTAAGTGGTTTATTGGTTTCCTTAAAAAAAACACACTCATTCCTTTTGGAATATACCGAATAATACTAGGAATTCTTCTTTTTTGGATGTATAGATGAGTTTATCGTTATTTCTGGGGAGCTTAGTTTGAAATTTAATTATGTCAAAGTCCCGAGTTCATCAATTGAATTCGATCCGGCAAATAACATAGTTAGTCTGTCAATACCAAGTCCAATTCCTGCATAAGATAAATTGTTCATTTTATTTATTGATTTGATAAATTCTGTATCAATTGGCTGGCATTTTTGAGATCTTTTCTTTTGTTCTGTTATAAAATGTTTTTGAATAGATGTTGAATCAGTATTCTCTGTATTCCCATTTGCAGTTTCCATTCTATTTATATAAAGTTCAAACCGTTCTGCAAGTAATGGATTATCTTTTTTTGATTTACATAAAGGAGAAATACGTGAAGGAAAATCAATAAGGAAAAAAGGTTCTTTTGGAATATATGATTCAATTTCATTTACGAATAATTGATCATAAATTTCATTCCATGATGCATTTCTTGTGTTATACCCCCTTTTTTGTGCAATTTCAAATAGAAGTTTTTTGTTTTCAATAATCTCATTTAAATCGCTCTTTAAAAATCGGGAAAATAGGGAAGTAAGTGATATTTTCTTCCATGTTTTTGAAAGATCTAAATTCAGCTTTCTATTTTTTCCGAGTTTATTACTGATATATTTAATAAGCTGTTGAGTATCATCCATAATTTCGGTATAAGTAGCATTAATACGATACCATTCAAGCATGAGAAATTCCTGAGTATGGAGTGTTCCACTATTTTCAAGATTTCGAAATGAAGGGCCAATTGCAAAACAATTATCTATTCCTAGTGCGATCATTTGTTTTAATCTTCGCTCGGGTGACGTTGAGAGAAAAAGGGTTTGATTACCTTTTTGTGTATTCCAAACTGTTTGAAATGGATAAATATTTGGTTCAAGTGGTACAGAGTTGTTAAGTACAGGAATAATTACTTCATGAAAATGTTCAGCATAAAAAAATTCGCGTATTAACTTAATAATCTGTTCCCGAATAAGAATTGTCTGTAGATTAATCATTCTTGTTTATACACATTTTTTAACCCGCACATAAAATCAGTTTGACTGCATCCCATGCAAGGTCCTTTGATTCTTTTTTTAAGATTATCAATAAGATAGGGAATTGAATCATTCATTATTCCCAGTTTATCAAATCCTTCGCAACATCCATAGATATTTCCATTTGATGCTAAAGCAATTTGATAACATCCAAGATTTTTGGGAGGGAATATGTTTTTTGTTTTCGACAGTTTTTTAATTTCTTCATCAGAAAGAAAATCAAATCCAACAATGTCACCTATTATATT
>PFLI01000084.1 GCA_002785065.1 Candidatus Roizmanbacteria bacterium CG_4_10_14_0_8_um_filter_33_9 | reverse complement strand
TGCCATGTTATCTCGTCCTTGCTTGATTTTATAAGGAAGCCATTTCATATCAAACTTTACTGATTCATCACTATATCTTCGACCAACTAATCTTTTTACCGAAAAAATAGTGTTTTTAGGATTAATTACCATCTGACGTTTTGCCACATCTCCAACAACCCTCTTTACAGGATCAACAACTGATGGAATCACATTTCTTCCTTCCTGTGAATGAATAACTTTTGGCTTTCCACCTTCCATCACAGCTACACACGAGTTTGTTGTACCAAGATCGATACCTATTATTTTAGACATATTTTTTTAATAATTAATAATTTATAATGTAAATTAATTTGCTTTTTTTTCAATTTTTTTGCTAACCTTAACTTGCGCTGATCTTAGTAATTGATCAGATAACATATATCCTTTTCTTAAAACCTCTATCACTTCGTTTTCCTTTTCTCCTTCAACCAAATCAATTACTTCCGATGTATAAGGATCAAATGGCTTGTTTAATACCACTATTTCCTTTAGTCCTTCATTCTCAAGTAATTTTTCAAACGATTGTTTAATCATTTTTAAATTTGCATCTTTAATAAAGAGTTCGGCACGATTAAGATTGTCTAAAAAAAAGAGTAGTTTTAAAATAAATTCTTTATTTGCTGTCTGAATTAATTTTGTCTTCTCATCTAACATTCTTTTTTCTAAATTTTGATAGTCTGCCAACGCTCTTAAAAACTTAGTTTTGTAATCTAATACCTCTTTTTGCAACCGTTCTATCTCCAATTTGTGTTGAAGATTAACTTCCTCTTTTATATCCTGATTGTTAGTTTGACTCATTACCTGTTGTTTTTTGGCTTTTGTATTATCCATTATAGTTATTTATAATCCCTGACTTTTAACAATTTGCTCAATGAGTGAGGAAAAATATTTTATTTGAGGAGCAATAAAATCATATTTCATATGTTTTGGACCAACTATTCCAATTATTCCTCTTACTGTTTCTCCTTTAAAATCACTAAACACACTTGCACATGATTCATAAACTGGATCTATATTTTCTTCATCGCCTAATAGAAAAAAAATTTCTTCTTCTGTCTTACCTAATTGAATAAGCAATCGTTCCCAATAAGCTAATTCTTCCAATCTTTCAAATAAGTGTCTTTCCAACTCACGATTAATAAACTCCTGAATTCTACACATATTAGATAGCCCCGAAAAATATACTTCTCCTTCATTTGTTGCAACAACAGAAATCAAGCCTGTTTTATCGGCTAATACTTTTGTTGCTGTAGATAACAATTTATGTGTTTCATTTCTGTCATCCCAAATACTATTTTTATATGAAACTTCATCTGCTGTTGATAATTCTTTTTCTTTCATCAACTTACTTATATAGAACCTAAAACCTTTTGGTGATGGAATTCGGCCAGATGAAAAATGAGCTTTTTTAAGATATCCTTTTTTGGCGAGCTGCACCATTTCATTTCTAACAGTTGCCGGAGACACGCCCAGTTTATATTTTTTTTCAAGAATCTCAGATCCAACCGGCTCACCGCTTTCTGTATATTCTTGAATAATTGCCTTTAATACCTCTATTTGTCTTTGTGTTATTTCTTCCATTTATTCCTAGGATGCTCAATTTAAAGAAGCAAAGTAGGATATTAGCAAATATACACTATGACTGCTAATCTTGTCAAGTGGTATTTTATTTACAAATATTTATTTACTCCTTAAAGTTTCTAAAAGTTACACTCTTACACTATGTGTAATAAAACAAAAACTCCATTTGTTTTTAAATATTTGATATTTTTGTAAAAAAAAGATCTTAAATTAACTACGTTGTATAGTATCTTATAATATGGTATAATAACACATGCCATATTTTGAAAGAGATGCAATAGGGGCGATTGCTTGTCTAACTCGAGATAGAGATTTTGGTATAACAAGGTCGCGCATTGTTTATCCCTTTATTGACTTTGAGGGCGAAAAAATTACCAGAACAAGTTATTTAGAGAATCCAAATTTCGTTCACAATCTTCAAACTGCCAATATTTACTTCAAAACTCCCGTTAATAAAAGACGTCAATCATTAAGTGATTTTATGAATAAAGCGAATTGCTTGCAAGCCGAATATTTTGATATCGAAAGACAACATTTTATTAAATCCCTTATTCCTATAGTTGTATCTTTGATCTACCAAAATGGTTCTTTATATAATAGATTATCATATTTAACACGTGTTAAGGATTTTATGGGAGTTGAAGATTTATTTGGTGATGTATTCTTAACGCTTATGGAAAGTGTAAACTCATTTAATTGGTCAATGAATCCTGATCCTGAAGCAACAATTTACCAATTTATCAATTATCTAAAGTTGAGTATGAAAGATGTATTAAAAATAAAAATGAACGAGCAAGTTGAACGAAGTTCTTCTCCTGAAATAGTTGGAGTATTTATTGGAAATCCTTCTGCAAATATTGAAGATGTAGCTCTTTCATCTATGGCTAATTTCAAAATGAGACAGCGATTGAATCCTGTTTCTCAAGTTATCTGGGATTTACAAATTCAAGGATATTCCAAAAAAGAAATATTGAAAATTACTCAACTTAGTGATGTGGAATATAGAAACGCTCTTGCACAAATCAAAGAAATTGCTGAAAAAATATATGAACACAAATTTATTGGAACATCAAATGCTGCTCCAATAACCCCTACTGACATAGTAGAAATGAAACGATTATTTGAACAAAAAGGACAACTCTTATCTCCAATTGAACGATCCGTTGCCGAATTAATTTTTAGTTGTCCCGAAAAATATAATCCGTATGATTATGTTGTGACTAAATTAGGTTTAAATAAAACTCGTGTTAGTCGAATCTGGTATTGTATAAGAAAAACTCTTCTCGGAAGTAAACCTGATTCAAATCGTCACGGAAGAAGAAATAAAAAAGGACCTGAGATAAAAAAAATTCAATTGGCAAGAACCAGGTTAGTTGAAGTTGTTTTCGAAGACCCTGAAAAATTAGAGAAAGCTGGTAGAATGCTTAGTACTGATCATTTTGCAATCGTTACTTTTGCATATCATAATCCAGAATCGTCGGTTAAGCAAATAGCTCAAGTGAGACGTTGTTCCAGACATGTTGTTAATAACGCTTTTGAAAAACTCTTAAGTGTATTTTCCGAGGACTGGGTAACAATTTTTTCTCAGTGTTAATTTTTCTTTGTAAATAAATGACAATTGCTTTTATATATTGATCAATATATTTTTGTTATAATAATAAATGCTCAAAATAGGCGCTCACTTATCCATTTCGGGCGGATATCATAACGCTCTTCAAAGAATTACTGATATCGGAGGGAATTGTCTCCAGATATTTTCTTCTTCTCCCCGAGGATGGAACTTCGCAAAAATAACCAATAATGATAGAAAACTGTTTATCGAAGAAAAAAAGAAGCTTAACATCGATCCGATTTATTTTCATGCATCATATCTTGTCAATCTTGCCGGAGAAAACCGTATTGCAGGCTTATCCAAACAATCACTTATCTCTGAACTTAATGTTGCTTCACAATTAGGAATAAAAGGCTCTATTATTCATCTTGGATCATATAAGGGTGATAATCCCGCTGTTTTTGACGTATCTATTGATAAACGTTACAGTTTTCTCATCGATAATATTCTTCAAGTGCTAACAGCAACTCCAAAAGAT
>PFLI01000090.1 GCA_002785065.1 Candidatus Roizmanbacteria bacterium CG_4_10_14_0_8_um_filter_33_9 | reverse complement strand
AGAATTTCTACTTTGGAGAGTCGATTTTGTATCACCATAACCTTTTGGCCAGTAAGCATAAAACTTTTTATCTGACGTAGCATAGAATAGTTGTTCAGGAGTAGCAAAGTTTAATGATTTAATAAAGAAGTCATGTTCATTTTCCTTTTTCCATAACATTTTCATATAAAAATAATTATAGCAGTATTTTTAGAAAGAAAATTGTTGATTTATTAAGGATCAATTCTTTTAAACAACTGCCACAGTTTTATATCCAAATTACTGGCGATTTTTAGTAGTGTTTTAACTGTCAGATTGTTTTTTCCTTCTTCAATTACTGCTACCGTAGTTCTATCGAGACTCGAATCAAACGCCAAATCTTCCTGTGATAATCCTTTCTCCTTTCTTATTTTTATTATTTCCTTTCCTAGTCTTCCAAAAATGTATTTATATTTCATATAGGCAGAAAGGGTAGAAGAAGATCAGATAAAACACAATGAAATTAAATTCAACCAACCGCAAACTCTATACAATCCAAATCCGATAACGGCTAAACTCCAGTGACACTTCAACCAAACTGTCAACCGGTAAGAAAACCAATCAAGAATGAAAAGGCTGTCAAAAAACAACTTTATGAACAAACAACCAAAACCGAAAGAGAAAAGTCGCTAAAGAACCATAAATTTGAAATAATCTACATTTCTTACGCACACAAAATGAAGAAATCCTTTGAGAACGATAAAAGCAGTATCTTCCTATGGAAAAGGTAATAAATCATAAAATTGGGGTGGTTAAATAAAAAACAGGAAAAAGAAGTCGAACTTATTTATTATTTTCTATACTTTGGCGATTGAGCACAAATTATGGAATTATCAATAATCTTAGGAATTGAACAATTCCAGCTGTCATCTAACAACTTGTTTAGATCCAACTTCGTGGTAACAAGATAACTACACTCAAAAATACTCAAGAACTTATTCTTTGACTCCATGGTATAACCAAAGAAAAAATTCAATGTATTTTGCCTGTCCATCGGCATAATTAAATCAGGCAATATAAAGTGCATAATCTTGGAATTTGATACAAGTCTTCCTCCGGTTTTCATTAGATGCAGATTGTCATATAAATCATTAAGTATATTTTTTATCTCTGAAAACTGATCAATGGTAATTTGAGATAATTTATATTTTTCAAGTTTAAAAAATAAGGCTTTATTTCTGATAAGGTTTTCTTTGAATTCATCAAAATATTTCATTTTTGCTCCTCTGGCGTTCATATCCCAAGCAGTTAAAGTGGCATACAAAAGTTCAAAGAAGTAATTATCGCTAAAGAGTACCTCAAGTGAAGACTTTTTTCGTAGTTCCATTAATCTTCTATAAAAATACAAATCCGGTCCTTCACGATAGCTAAAAGATTTTATTAATTGAGGAATATTTTCTATTAAATAGCTGATCTTATCTTCCAATTTACTATTCATTAAGTTTAATTGTAGATATCAAAGAAGAAATTATCAAACTCTAATGACCACCCCCACGGGCTTTGGGTAGTCTCCATAAAGGCTATCGGAAAAGTAATGCTATAAAGTCAATAGGAAAATGATAATTGCTATCCTTGGAACTAAGGAGAGCATATTGGCCACAGAATAAACCTCAAGCGGTGTGTTCAAACGATACCGAGCATGGTTATCATTGAATATAAAAATGAAATAGAATGGGGTCAACTCCAATTGTTGCAAGCCCATCACTGCCGTAACTTCTTAAAGTTGGTCAATAAAAAGAAAAACCACACTACATTGTTTCTTTCTTCTAAAAGGCTATCGTCTGTGTGCTTGCTGATAGATGTAATTGTTTCGGGCAAGTAGTCAGCCCTCCGCTCAAAACGGAGTCCTCCTTCACCATCTCCTCCATTTTTCGCTACGGGCTGTTTTCTCTCGGAACGGAACCCCCAATTTTAATAAAACTTATTAACGAGACAGTCGTAAAAAGATTTTTTACGACGTCTCTAAATTGTTGGGGGTTCCTGGTCATCGCAAAATAGACCTATTTTACGACGCCCTCCTTCGAGAAAAGGAAGTCAGTTTCTGCTCCTCATTCTTCGGAGCAGTCTTGCCCGAAGACAATAGGCGGCTTGTTCGTTCCTCACAAGCCGCCTTCAAAATAATAAACAATCATAATCCCTAGATCAGTTGACACCGGCTTTTAACCGGTTTGAAAGTTATGAGTAAGCGTAGTGGAAACGCAGCTCCGTACTAGCAAAACTGAAAGGGAGAGAATCTAGTAATTTTTAATTGTTCGTTAATCCATTCCTGAGTATATTTGAGGTTTAATGCACGTCTTTTGCAAGCGATGGCACAAGGAGTTCTTCCAGGAAGAAATCTAGCAGTAGCATAATCAGGCATGACATGAAACGATTTTTGAATGATATGAATTTCATGAATTGACCAATGGTGATTTCCCATATTTGAAAATAGTATAGCACCGGTTTGTTTTTATGCTTCGTTCGTTCTGTCCTTGAACCTAATTATAAGGGGTAAAAAAGTTTGTCAAAAGGTGGCTATTTAGCCTGTATAAAAATTCTCGTAAGGTTTATTTATTTATAGTGTTTGCTGACGCAAACGCTCGAATTTTTATGACAGGCGTAAATATGCTTTTTCTTCTCCTAATAAATAAAGAAAAACTTTTGACAACCATAAAATCAGGTAAGGTGAATCGGTAATCAACTTTCAGTTGATAATCGCCCGATTTTCCTACTTTTTTGACCCCTTTACCCTTTGTAATGTCTTGTTCAGTCTCAATCTCCGTGTCATTGCACGAGCGATTTAAAAGAATTTCAAAGGACAGAACGAACTGGATTAACTTTATTAATTTCTCTTCTGTCTTTTGATTTATGGCTTACATAATTTTCCTTGTTTATTGGTTAGCAATGCTTTTGATTGTGCTTCCGGGAAGCAAATTAACCAAAAGTAATAAATCGGAGTGGCAAGAGTTGAATGAATTTAGAAGATATCTTCGGTCAGATGAATTTAGACGTAAGCAAAGGGCGTTTGAAGTTGAACTTTTCAAGGAGGTGATGAAATAAGGCTTGGATAAAAAAAGGTGAGGGTAGTTTACACCCTCACCGTCGGGGAACAATTATTGCTAATTGACCCCAGTGCTAAATCTTCGCAGACCTAAGCACATTATTATTTTAGCAAGAATTTTATAGACATGATTATCAAGATTTCGGAGAATAAAAAAGAGATTGTAAAACCTCAAGATATTTATCAGATCTTAACTGACTGTTTACGATCAGAAGATAAAGTTGACCAGGATAAAGAGCATTTCTGGGTATTCCACCTGGACTGCCGGAACAAGATCAAGTTATTGGAACTTGTTTCGCTTGGGACCCTAAATTCGTCCCTTGTTCATCCCAGGGAAGTATTTACCCGAGCAGTTGGTGAAAGATCAGCACAGATTATCATTGCCCACAATCACCCGTCAGGTGAATCAAATCCATCGGATGATGACATTGCTTTAACCAGAAGGTTAGTTAAGGCAGGTGAATTACTGGGTATAGAACTGATTGACCATATTATCGTGACCAACAGTTCATATACCAGTTTCAAGGCAAAGTCCTTGATCTAATTATTATTAATTTAATTTTAATTCTATGAGTAACTATCAATTATCGCGTTATTATCAGTTGAGAAATATAGTTATGCCATATTTCTGGGGAACGTCAGAAGTTCGGCCGACTGATAAAGAATTATCTGAATATGTCAGACTGTTTAATCTTTATATTTGGAATGTAAAAGATCCAAACGAATCGG
>PFLI01000183.1 GCA_002785065.1 Candidatus Roizmanbacteria bacterium CG_4_10_14_0_8_um_filter_33_9 | reverse complement strand
AACGATCAAAAGTATCACAGCCAAAGAAATCTTTTCCACTCATCCAGAAGTCAAAAAAGACCTCAGAGGAGGTAAGTTTTGGATCAGTGGGTATTATCTCAATACAGTAGGAAGATTTGGAAATGAACAAGTGATCAAGAAATATGTCAAATAACAAGGAATGGCCTACAACCAAATACACCGTGACCAACTGAAGATGTTTGAGATCTAACACAGATACCTCGCAGCTCTGCTGCGGGGTAATTCATTGGATATTGTTTTTGGAATTATGTTTGCATATCTGTTTTTTAAAGAATCAGTTTCACTTACTTCATTATTAGGTGGTCTTTGTATAATTCTTTCAATTCTTTTACCAGAATTAATAAAGGAGAGAAAAGAAATAAAACATTAACTCTTCTTTCTTTTTAAACCTGGAAAAATGTACATGACAATTCCAGTTGCTGCCATTATCATAAAAGCAAACGTGAATATCAAACTCAGTTGATTATGAAGTTGCCTTACAAGTTGATAATTAATAAACGGAAATAGATTAGTGATAAAAGGAAATTTAAGTATAGTTCCCGTAAGTGCCATAGCTACACCAGTGACACTAATGAAAACAACAAGTAAGTTGTGAATTTGTTTTGAAAGTAAATAAAGTTTTGTCATAGTATGTAATAATTTTATTATATTAATGTATAAATAAAATTCGAATAATTTCATACAGTCCCCATAAGCCAAGCAAAATAAAGGCTATACTTCCAAAAAATGAAACCAAAGGATTTTTTACTACTTTTATAGTACGTTGCGGAGAGATAAATAAAAATATATTGAGGACCATATGGCCAAATAATACGCCGATCGAAAATCCGAAGACATTTACGATATTGAAAATTGGAACATATCCTGCAAAATCATCAAGACCAAGGATAAAAGGGATAGTTAACGAGGAGAGGAACAAACCAGACCATGTTTTTGAAACACCTGGCTTCATGGATATTTGAGGAAGTATACGATTTAAGATAGGCTGAGTGATTTTATTAATTGTTTGCAAGAAAAATTCAATAATATGCGCACTTGGTTGAAATAATAGGGGTAAATTCCGACCTTTATTTCCTGTATGTTCAAGTCCATCTTGTGCAAGTTTAAAAAGCACCAGTGCTGCAAGTAGTATCATCAAAGCAAGGAGCCATTCAACAGATCTGAAGAAATTCCAAATAACGAGAATCATAATTGTTCCGAGGGCATTACCACCGGCAGTACCGATTTCTATAGCAATTCGATTTTTCCATCCGGGATACGAAGACATCAGATTTCCAATAAATATTGCAAAATCAACAGATGTTTTCAGATAAATAGTGAAGCCGACGAGTACATCTGACAGATATATTTTTGTCAAAATATCTTGTGAACTTATTTTATTGAGTATAAAGATGACATAATAAATAACAAAACTAAAAAAGAGAAAAGATACTACTGTGAGAGATAAAGGAATGCCTTGTTCAATAAGTTGGGAGGAATCTTTTTTTTGCATATCATGTTCTGTCTAAATTTTCATCTTTCCAAGATAAAGGATCACCAATAGGTTCTAAGTGGGTTGTTACAGTTGAAAAAGGAATATGGTTTAGAATATGCACTTCAATTGACTCTACTAGTGAATGACCTTTTTTAATAGTCCAATCTCCAGGAACCAATACATGAAAAGAAATAAACCTACGTGTTCCTGATTGACGGGTAAGAAGTCCATGAAACTGAATACCTTTTTTTTCATGTTTTGAAAATTCGTCAGAAATAATAGCGAGCTCGTTTGGTGATATTGCTACATCCATAAAACCTGAAACAGACTTATTTATTATTTTTACTCCGGTTACAATAATTTGCAAAGCGACAAGAATTGCAATTATTGGATCCAGAATTGCTATATGTGTTATTGAAACAATAATTAATCCTATAAAAACACCTCCAGATGTGAAAACATCGGTCATTAAATGGGATCCATCAGCTTCAAGTGCAATTGAGCGTCTTTTTTTACCTTGATTAATGAGGATCTGCGCTACGATATAGTTTATTGCAGATGCAATTAATGAAAGTACTAAACCAATTTCAATTTTTTGTAAAGGTTGTGGATTGAGGATGCGCATAATTGCAGCATACATAATTGCAAGTGCCGCAAAAAAAATAAATATTCCTTCCATAATGCTTGAAAAATACTCTGCTTTGGTATGTCCATACATGTGTTCTTTATCCGGAGGTTGAAGTGCAAGACGGATCATAAAAAAAGTGATTGTTGCAGCTGCCAAATTAACAAATGATTCCATTGCGTCAGAAAGAAGACTAACTGAGCCAGAGATGTAATACGAGGCAAATTTAACAATAATAACAATTATCAAAGCGCAAATGGAAATTAATGCTAATTTTTGAGATGCGAGTTTATTCATATATTTGCTATAATGTTATATTATATAAAACTTAATTAAATACATACTATGATAGATCAATATCAAACACTTCAACCAAAAAAACAGAAAAGTAAGATAGGTCTCATATTGGGTCCGCTGGCAATTATTATTGTTCTGGTAGTTGTTTATTTTTTGTCAAGACAGGCGACTGAAAAGGTATATAAAAACTTTAAGCCAATAGAACCAGATACATCTGCGACAATAGCTCCTCCGACTGCAGCACCGGAAGTAACAGTTGATCCAAAACAATATTCCATTTCCATATTGAACGGAAGCGGTATTACTGGTCAAGCGGGACAATTTAAAACACTTCTTGAAGAAAAGGGCTTCGATATTAAATCGACTGCCAATGCAGATAAAGAAGACTATACCGAGGTTCAGATATCAGCTAAAAAAACAGTTTCACAAAACTTCACTAACGAATTAAAAAAAATCATAAGCTCATCTTTTACAGTGAGCGATACGATTGAAGAACTGAGTGAAGATGTAGCAACTGATATAGAAATTATTACTGCACCAGAAAAATAAATATATGAAAAACAACCAGCTTATTGCTTTAGTCTCGATTGGAGTATTTATTTTATTTCTTATTTATCTATTTCTTTCACTACAAAATAAACCATTATCTTCAACAAATGAAGGGCAAGAAACCAGTTCGAGCTCATCTATTACTAATTTAGAACAAAAGGGAGAAACAGAAATGAAAGCACCAAAAATGCAGATTGATAAAAACAAATCATTTACTGCTGTTTTAGAAACATCAGAGGGTAATATTGCCATTGAGTTAAATGCCAAAGCGACACCTGTTACTGTAAATAATTTTGTTTATTTGGCAAAAAAGAATTTCTATAATAATACTATTTTTCACCGAGTCATTAAAGGTTTTATGATTCAAGGAGGGGATCCGGAAGGGACGGGAAGAGGCGGGCCTGGGTATCGATTTGATGATGAAAAATTTGAGGGAGAGTATTTAAGAGGAATGATCGCTATGGCAAATGCAGGTCCAAATACAAACGGCAGTCAGTTTTTTATAATGCACAAAGACACTCCCCTTCCAAAAAATTACGTTATTTTTGGAAAAGTTGTTGAAGGAATTGAAGTTGTTGATAAAATTGCTGAAAGCCTAACAGTACAGGATGGTACAGAAAATTCAACACCAGTTACTCCGGTTAAAGTAACAAAAGTAAGTATTATCGAAAAATAAAGAAAAATGATTTTGACCCAACTTAAGAAAAATAAACAGATTGTTTATGTATTCATATTTATTTTTCTTATCGCAACTTTTGTTTTTCTTCGTCTTTATAACATAAAAAATTCAATTGAATTTTGGGGTGATATTGGACGTGATCATGAAAAATTAATGGAATGGTTGCAGACAGGAAAACCACCACTTCTTGGACCAAATACTTCTGTTCTTCCTATCTTAAATCAGTCGGCCTGGTTTTATTATCTTATTTTTCCCGTTTTTCTCCTTACACATTCTGGATTATCAATGACTTACACGGTAACTATATTGACTGTATTTTTA
>PFLI01000033.1 GCA_002785065.1 Candidatus Roizmanbacteria bacterium CG_4_10_14_0_8_um_filter_33_9 | reverse complement strand
TGGATGCGCTTTTTCAACTTCATCGAACAACACAACAGAATATGGTTTTCTTCTCACTGCTTCAGTAAGCTTCCCCCCTTCCTCATACCCAATATATCCGGGAGGAGCTCCAAGTAGTTTTGCAACCTCATGTTTTTCCATATATTCAGTCATATCGAAGCGTATCATCGCTTCTTCTTGTCCAAAAAGCACATCTGCAAGAGTTTTTGCAAGTTCTGTCTTACCAGTACCTGTTGGACCCAAAAATACAAAACTACCTATAGGACGCTCTGTAGATTTTAAACCTGCTCGTCCCCGGCGAACTGCTTGTGCAACTGATGTAACCGCATCTTCCTGACCAATTACTCGTTTATGCATTATTTTTTCCAGATTTGCTAACCGGTCCATTTCAGAACCAGTTATCTTTGAAACAGGAACACCTGTCCAACGGGAAACAATATCTTTTATTATTTCGACAGAAACAGAGGTTGTTGTCTGTGCTTTCTTTATATTATATTCATCCTGCTTTTCATGTAAATCAGCCTGAATATCACTTATTCGGGATCGAATAATTCGTGCTTTGACTTTATCTCCTGATTTTTCAGCTTCCTGCATTTCTTGTGTTAATTTTGATATTCTTTCCTGTATGGATTGAATTGCCTCTGGAAGGGAAATAAGGGGTAATCGAACAGCTGATGCAGCTTCATCTATTAAATCAATTGCTTTGTCAGGTAAAAATCTGTCCCCAACATATCGTTTTGAAAATTTAACAGCAGCATCAATTGCTTCGTCAGGAATTTGTACACGATGAAACGCTTCATACTTACCTTTTATTGCTTTTAGCATTTTTGCAGCTTGTTCTTCTGTTGGTTCAGGAACAACTACTGGTTGAAAACGGCGTTCAAGAGCAGGGTCTTTTTCGATATATTTGCGATATTCTGTAAGAGTTGTTGCTCCTATTAACTGCATCTCTCCACGAGATAATGAAGGTTTAAGAAAGTTGGCAGCATCACTTGATCCTTCACCTCCACCAGCTCCCATTATATTGTGAATTTCGTCAATGAAAAGAATGATTTGCCCTTTACTTGCCTTCACTTCTTCCAAAAGATCTTTCATTCGTTCTTCAAATTCACCCCTGTGGGATGCTCCCGCTAAAATACTCATAAGATCAAGTGAAAGAATGCGTTTATTTAAAAGGGTGTCGGGAACTTGTTTCGCAACAATTTTTTCCGCAAGACCTTCAACAACGGCAGTTTTACCAACACCTGCCTCTCCAACAAGAGCGGGATTATTTTTTGATCTGCGAGATAAAATATGAATAACACGTTCTATTGTTTCATATCGTTCGACAACAGGATCAAGTAAACCTTGCGCAGCGCGAGCTGTCATATCAATGGTATATTGTTCAAGTGCGCTTTTTTTTTGAGGATTTTCTTTTCCAGCTACAGCTCCGTCAGGTGTTAATCCTTCTTTTTTCCCAACTATTTTTTTATTCAAATCTTCTTTTTTTAGTCCCAATTGAGACAAAACACGGGCGCCTACACCCTCTCCTTCTTCAAATAAAGATAACAGAATGTGTTCAGGTGATATAAATTCAAAACCCAGTTTTCGTGCAACAATCAAAGAATTATCAATAATTCGTTTAACCCTTGGTGACATTTGGGGCGGCCCTTCTTTATATACTTCCTTTTTATATAGTTTTAATAGTTCTTGTTCGACAAGTTGAGATTGAATTTTTAATTCTGACAATAATTTATATATCTCTCCATCGGCAAGAAGTCCATGCAACAAATGTTCACTATCAATAAACTGATTTTGCAATTCTTTTGCTTTTGTTTGAGCAGATAAAAACACTCTATTTGAACGTTGTGTTAAATGAGTCATTAAATCAAGTTCTTCACGTTTTTTTTCATCCAAATTTGAAGAAAGTGATTTTCCTGTTAATCCTTGAGTTGATGAAGGTTTAGATGCGGCATCTCCCACTTGTGGTTGAGTACCTTTCTGAGGTGGGGTTATTCCCGTTTTTGCTTGCGATGAAGCAGTTGGATTTTGCATCTGAGTAGATGGAGTTGGGTTTACTGTCAGCGGATTCATTTTATTACCTGGCTGCATATCGTTTTCTGTTTCTGGAATCTTAGAGCTTGGAGGAGAACCTATGCCATTATATGACTGCCCATGAGGTGGAGCACCAATACCATTATATGAACCATTGGTTGGTGCTGACATTGTACTTTGAACCTCCACTGGAGGAGTAGTTGTAGTTACAACAGTTGATGATGATCCTGTAGGAGGAGGTGCGCTTGCATTTGAATTACTTTTTTTTATAAAATCAAAGAAACCGGTCATAATTTCATTATGAAGAAAGATTTAATAAATGTCAACATGAGTTAAAAATATAATTAATGAAAAAAATAATCTTAGGCTCTGTGATAATTCTTTTAATTATCATCACTCTTATCATTGTAATTTCAAATGCTCTCCGTTATAAACTAGGTCAGCAGCTAAACCAATCATCACTTCCAACGCTCGCCCCTCACAACATTCCTTCATCAAAAAACAATATTAAAACTTCATCAAGTCAAAATCCACAAACGAATCAAACAAATAGCATCAACAATACTGCTACTAACAGTAACAAGGCTCAAAATACACAAACAGATATCCAATCTCAAAATAGCCAATTCCAAATCCTTGCACCGTCAAATCCAAAACTTATTTCTCAAAAAGATAAAGATAACATGCAGTATCTTAATAACTTTATTCCCTATGACACCGAAGATTTTTCTATAGATTATTCTTCAATTTTAAATAAATATATTGTTGCCACAAAAGGAGGTAATGGAGAAAGTGCATTTTCTCATTGGGCAAAGGAAAACAGTCTACTTGATACATTGAATAATAAAAATATTGCCATTATTTCAAACAAAACAATACAAGAAGTTCATACATTATTACCTCCCGAACTCCAACCAACTCAAGATCCTCAAGAAAACACATCAACACAACAAAAACAAATAAGTTTACTCTTAAATCTTTTCAATGTATTTTTTTCTATCCCAGATACGGCAACAATGTCTTTTAATTATGATGTTCCTACGCCAACGCCAACAGCCTATCTTCAACCTTCTATCTTCAATCCTCCATTTTCTTCTTTTCCATCTTCCTCTCAACCATCAACAAACCCACAAACTGGAGGAGATTACATTTATTTTTCGCAATGTGAAGAGCCTTATCGAGAATATCCATTAACTTCATCTAAAACTATTTGTCAATGCGGATGTGGTCCAACTACGGTAAGTATGATTTTATCATCATATTTAGGTAGATCCATTACACCTCCGGATGTAGTTGAAATATACAAAAGTCAAGGAAGAGCTCAATGCGGCACCAGCCTTGGTTCAGCAAAAAAAATTATGGGAGAACAAGGAGTAAAAATTTCAGATTATATTGTACCCTATAATGAAAATGGGTATAAAATTGAAGACGTTGCAAATGATATGAAATCATACGTAAAAAATGGATGGACAATTTTTGTTTTGG
>PFLI01000089.1 GCA_002785065.1 Candidatus Roizmanbacteria bacterium CG_4_10_14_0_8_um_filter_33_9 | reverse complement strand
AAAAACAAAAAGCAATCCATCTTTTATTATGTATGTTAACGCTGGGATTTATTATTCAATTTCAAATGGCTTTTGGTATGCCAGTATTAGTTTTATCACTTATTCCTTTATTATTTACAATTTTCAACAAAAAGAAATATAAGCACATATTAACTTTTTTAATACTACTTATCCCCTTATCTACCTTTTTGTTATTTGATCTCCGACATCAATTTTTACAAACAAAATCGGTTTTAAACTATATTCAAGGCACAGAAAATATGGGGAAACTAAAACTAAGTCCACTTATTTTTGTATTTACCAGAATGAAAGAAATGTTACTCAGTAGTGTGGGAATGTTTTCTAGAGGAAAACTACTTGTCTCAATTTTCTTACTTTGTTTAATTTTGTTTGCTTTTTATAAAATTCTCAACAAGAAGAGTAAGACAAAAATCGTGTATTTGTATGCATTGTTTTTTTATGTAGGCTATTGGATTTTGACCTTAGTTTTTAAAGGTACTATTTGGGGATATTATTATTGGCCGTTTCTTCCTATTTTGGCGATAATTTTTGCTGGATTTATTCAAAACCATAATACAAAAGTTGTTTTTACAATTTTTATTTTTATCGCCATTTTTAACGGATTTCTATTATTACAGGGAATATTGTATGAAAAAAACAATTATGTGAGAACAGGATCATGGCTTTTTTACTTTACTCAAGCTAAAAAAATATACGAAGATTCACAGGGAGATTTTGGATATTATATTTATACTGCAGATCAATATGGTTATTCTTCCCGCTATGCAATGAACTACGCGCAAAAGCTCTTCTTAAAAAACGAGGTTTTTCCGTATGAAAAAAAACAAACAACGTATTTAATAATTTTTCCTAGTACTAATCCCTATACGAGTGAACATTGGTGGAAGAAAAACCAGGTTAAAATTGATCGGAAAGCAGATACTATATTCAAATTCAATGATGGTTCTTATATAGAAAAGTATATTTTAAGTCCTGAAGAGCAGAAAGTTGAATCAGATCAAAATCTCATTCATAACCTTATTTTTAGGTAGTCTATTTAAGTAGATTTTTAGGGAAAGCAACTCCTATGTAGTCAAATATTACATCACCTTTTTTGGGAGGAATATTAATATCAATTACACATGTTTTCCAGTCTCCAATTGTATTAATATTGTAATACTCAAATAGATATTTATATCCAACCTCTCTTCCAATTGGCACATTAAATGCGATATCACATTTATTACTTTGTAATTTTTGACTAATTTGTTTTACAGCGCGATCTTTTTCATAAAAATTTAAACCGTAATGAAAAAATTTAGGGTAGAGCATTGTAAAATTAAAAATCGTAAACAAAGATAGATAGATTGTTAAAGGAACATAAAATTTTTGAGAAAGTAGGAAGTCTACAATGGATACTATAATAAAAGGGTTAAGAAATGCGAAATAATATTCAGATGGACGCTTTCCGTAAAGCGAAAAGAAAATAGGGAACGATATCCATAATAATAAGGAGGAATAATACAGATATGATTGAAAACCCTGTTTTCTACGAATCTGGAGAATCATGATTAAAGTAATTACCAAGTAAAAAAGTATTCCTGTTATTAAATCACTTTTAGTAAATAGAAATGGAAAAACTACATTGGAGAAAACAGGTATCCAGGCACCTGCCCATAGGCCCACATTTGGATCTTTTTCTGTAAAAAAACGTATAAGTAAAGAAAGATTAAAAAAGTTATGTCTTAGGTCAAAGAGAATAAGCGGTATAAACATGACAATAATTCCGCATACTATATATATTAATTTAACGAATGAGATTTTTATTTTTTTTCTAGTTAAAAAAAGAAAAAAAACAGTAAAAAGAAAAAGAAATATAAACTGAAAATGCATATTGAAAAAAAACCCGAGTATTAATCCTAATGCCAACCATAGTAAGTTTTTGTTTGGATCTATATACACCTGATAGAGACAATACCAAGTAGTAATAACTCCTAAAGGAATAAAAATCGGCCAAAACGGTCCAATGTCTGCATCAATTAATAATATATTCAGCGACCAGAAAATTAAAAAAAGCAGAGCCGTTTTTAGGTTGAATAGTTTATTAATGGAAATGAGCGCGACAAAAAAGAAAAGAATACAGTAAACAATTACAAAGTATATAAGTGCTGAAGGATGTAGATTTGTTGCTAAATAAAAAGGTATTAGAAGATACGTTAATTGTGGTCCGAGAAAAAATCCACGGTCATTATTAGCTCGTGGTCCCAGAAGCGTCAATTTATGATTGATTATTATATTTTTAACTTCAAATGATATTTTTTCTTGATCCCAATCAAATCCTATTCTCTTATCTAAATTGATAAATCGGGGGAGAAAAAAAAGCATAATAATAAATAATGTCAGAATTACATATGTCCACCTGTTTTTAATTATTAAATTAAGATCCTTAAAGTGAATATTCATATTATCTAAAATATATCCAGTCATTAAGATTTTGGTCCATCGGACTTTTTAAATCTTTGTTAGTTAGAAGATATTTTTCAATTTTATAACCATTATCAAAATCCCAAGATTTTATTGGAGTTTGCTTAATTCCGATTTTATTTGTTTTCCACCAATCTCCCGTCATCCATGGTTTATCTTTTGGTGGAGGAGCTATGATAAGGTAGGTAAGAGGAAGTCTTTCATAAATATGCATTTTTGTTTGTGGGTTTAATCGTTCTTGATATATAAAAGGATATTTTGATGAATATGCAAAAATATCTGGGGAGTAAATAAAAAAGCCAAATTCTTTACCATTTGCATCTTTAAAAACAGTTTCAGCAACTGATGATTCAAACTTCCAACTATCTTGATTTTTCCCAATAAAATTAGCAGATTGTTTTGCATAATTTACAGAAATAAACATATTAGAAACAAGACATACGAAAAGCAATGTGTAATAAATTATTTTTGGAATGAATGATTCAAGAGAAGCAAAAATAAGAAAAACAAGCGGAAAAATTGGCATCCAATAATAGTACATTAGCCATCCGTTATGCAAACATGAAAGAATAAAATATCCAATATATATATAAAGAAACAATTGATAAGGTAGTTTTTCTTTAATCGTTTTTACTTTAATTGCTATAAATATTCCAAAAGCTATAGCGTAAGCATAAACAAGACCAAATACGTCATGTGGTTCTCTGAAAAAATGCATTCCTGTCATATTTAACATTCCCAATCGTTGTTTTACTATCTCAAGGAATGGAATTTTATCTTTATACGGATCGTTAAAAAGATTTGTAATGGCTTTTACATGAGAAAAATTATGTCGTAGGTCAAATATAATATAAGTGGAAAAAGGGATAAGTAATATTAGAAATGCCAGTAAATGCGAATACAAACGTTTTTTTACGATTTTATAAATAACAAATAATGATGTAAGAATAAGAAGCGGTCCGCCGAATGCAACTTGGAACTGGAACATGAATCCGTTTAAAAGAAGTGCAAGAACTAACCATTTTTTATGTAATTTTCTCCCATAAGTAATAATGCAGTAAAAATAGAAAGGTATGAGAAACATCGCACCGAATGGATTGTAATATCCATTCAGCCAGTTTTTAGTTGGATCAGGAATTGAAGGAAAGAGTGATAAAAGCGCAACAAATATTAGTGCGGTTTTGCTGTTGAAAAGTTTTTTTGCAACTATAAAACTCGATGTGAGAAAAATAAGATTGAGAAGAATCCAGAACCATCCCACTGTTATAGGATTACCATTACCAATTAAAAATGCAGGATAGTTGAGATACATCCACGCAGGTCCATGATAAAATCCACTTGGCCCACTCGATCGAGGCCCAATAAGAACTAGTTTTCGTTTTGCAAGATCATCAAGTAGTAAAAAATCACGAGCGATGTCAGTATGGAAAAAGATATCGTTGTGAAGTACATACCACATTGAAAAAAATATATTTAAAACAATTATCAGAATGAGAGAAATTTTGATAAATTTATTCATATATCAAAGAAACATTTTATACATAAATTAGAGAATAATTTGTTATATTATACTATATAAA
>PFLI01000021.1:16657-17040 GCA_002785065.1 Candidatus Roizmanbacteria bacterium CG_4_10_14_0_8_um_filter_33_9 | reverse complement strand
CCTCGCTGTTATCGGACCTTTTTCCAATGTCACTGCTACATTATTTACAGTATTGTTTTCGCCTTCTAACAAAATTTCAACTTTTCTATCGGCAGTGTTTTTTACCCATCCGACAAGTCCACTCCTAGTAGCTAAAGCAAAAACCCAAGCCCTAAACCCTACGCCAATGACATTGCCGGAAACAAGAATATGAACTTGTTTTAAGTCAGAAGCTTTTGGTTTAATATTTTCTTTCTGGCTCTGTCGTTTTTCTTTCCATTCACGCCTAAGCTGAGCCATCTTCCACATAAAAAGCCTGGGTTTACTCCTAACATTCCCCGCGTCTTTTACAAAATTACGTGCTCTTTCCAAAATCGGCCTGGGTACGGTCTTTGCCAGTTTTA
>PFLI01000021.1:13199-16634 GCA_002785065.1 Candidatus Roizmanbacteria bacterium CG_4_10_14_0_8_um_filter_33_9 | reverse complement strand
TCCTGCAGTTTTTGAGCTAAATGAACTCCAAACGATTGGTATTCACGGGAAATATATTTATCCTCAAGAGGATTAAAATGCTTTAAGATATCTTTAATGGTCTTCATTATTTTTTTGTAAGGACTTCTTTATAGACATCCACATATTGATTTACCATATGTTCAACTGTAAAATTTTTTTCCACAAGAGAACGACAATTTTGTCTCATTTGTCGATATTGATCTTCAGGCATAGCATATATTCGTTCTACAGCCTCACAGAGCCCTTCAATACCTGCTTTTTTAATAATCCAGTTGCCCCGGATATCGTCATCTGATGGATTTACTATAAATCCCGTTTCTCCATCTTTAACAATTTCAGGAACTGAACCACGGGCAAAAGCTACTATTGGCGTACCACAAGACATACTTTCAATAAGGGTAAGACCAAATGGTTCTTCCCATTTAAGTGGGAATAGAAAAAGTTTGCTGCTTTGATATTCCTTTACCAAATTTGATCGTGTGACGTTAAAATCAAAATTAATACGAACAATTTGATTTATTATCTCGCGTTTCTTTAACACTTCATTTTGAAGCCAATCCAAATATTCATTTTTGATGATAGGAAAAACTTTTGTCTGTTTTTTCATTTTTTTTGCAACCTGCAGAACTACATCAAGGCCTTTTTCAGGAATCGCTCGCCCCGTCCATATCATTTGTTTGCCACCCAGAGCATTAAAGGAAAAGATATTGGAATTAATTCCATGATAAATTGTTTTTGTATAGTTAAGTGAAGGAAGAAATTTTTTTTGATAATTACTGATAGGAGTGAAATAAACGTGAGGAAGATGATTAAATAAAGAAAAAAATAATGAATGAAGTTTTTCATTGGTATTACCGTGCATGGTTATAACAATTGGTTTTTTTACGAATTGAACAAAAGGCAGGATAAGTTCACCGTTCATAATATTTACGTGAAAAATATCAAACGCTTTTTGCATACTTAATGCTTTTGAAATTAGTGCTAATTCAAAAAAGTATGTGGAATTATTGATATACTGATTTTCAGTTGATGAGCGATAGGCAATACTTATTTTTTTTACTGGAATTTGTGAATTTCCAGAACAAAAAGCTGAAATTTGTACTGAATGTTGATAGTATTTCAGAAGATTATTAATAAGAATATAACTAAAAATTTCAGTACCTTTTTTAGTAAAAGGACCTATTTTAGTATGATTAGAATTTAATATTGCCAGTCTTATTTTTTTCATAACAAGGTTTTATTTGTGTAGAGCGATTGATTGTAAAATTTTTTCATATTTATTTACCATTGTTTCTACAGTAAAGGTTTTTTCTACATGCATTCGGCATGCTTTTCGCATGTTTTTATATTGTTTTTCCGGCAGAGCATAGATGTGTTTTACAGCCTCACAAAGTCCCTCAATACCGGTTTTCTTAATAATCCAGTTGCCGTTTTTTTCATCTTTCGATGGATTTACTAAAAGCCCTGTTTCTCCATCTTTAACAACATAAGGGGAGGCATTACGAGCAAAAGCTACAACAGGTGTTCCGGTAGCCATAGCCTCAAGCATAGTAAGGCCAAACAATTCGCCTTTTTGCAAAGGGAACATAAACAGTTTTGAATTTCTAAAATAAGCGTTCCTGTCTCCATTGAGTGCAAAATTAACATAAGATGAGAGAAGGGGTTCAATCGTTGATTTAAAATATTGTTTATTTTCGATATATGCATACATGTCAACTTTGTTATGCGTAATATTTGCCACGCTAATTGTTTCTTCAGCTCCCTTAGGTAATCCTGGATCGATCCTACCATACCAAAGCATGTTTTGTCCTCCATTTTCCAAATAATCAAATTTACTTATATCAATGCCGTGTGGAATATAATATTTTTGATTTTGAGGAATTACAGTAGATCTTTTATATTCAAAAAAAGAAGGGAAAACATAATATATATTTGGAGGAACAGGAAAAAAATTGAAAAATGATATTGCAGGTTCAGTAGCAGGGAAATGAACCGGAGTAACAAGAGGTTTTTTGAATGATCCCCAGTTAATGGGGATAAGCGGAGAACCAGAGCTGTTAAGAACAAGATCATATTTATTTTCATTTTCTTTCAGATAAAGGAGTATTTTTGAAAAATATGTAGCAAATAAATGTCCTACAGGATCTTCCCGTTGAGTTTGTGAAAAAAAATCCAATTTTTTAAGATCATCAATTCCTTGATCAAATAAATGGATAATTTTGATTTTTCCGGGTACTTCCATAGATCCATCCAATGAGATAACGTCATAGGTGTGTCCGTATTTTATGGATTCTTTCAAAAAAGACGCAGTCCAAACTTCAACTCCGCCTGTTGAATTGATGGTCGTAGGCTTAGATATGGATCCAACAGTTAAGATTTTCATACGTCAATAAGATGGTCAATAGAGTAATTTATTTAGTATATCAGTAAAAGTAACAAGTTTATTGATTCTTTTATAAAAATTATTCTTAATGATATTAAGGTTGCCTTTGGATATGTTTTCATTAAAACGACGAAGAACCATATTAGTTTCATGAAATGACTCAAGAGTAAGCCAAGTATAAAAAAGTATCAATTCTTCAGTTGTCATTTTTTCATGCAACCATGTATTTAAATATTGATCCTGAATTATTTGATCAGAATAATAAAAATTATAAAAACGCGCAATATCGTGGAATTTTATTCCTTTTCCAAATAGATCCCAATCAATAATCTTCATAACGCCATTAGCATTGATTATGTTGGCAGGTCGAAAGTCATTATGAGTTAAATAACCGACACTATTATCTATTAAAGCTAAAACATGTTGGTCATTTGATAGTTTTTCAATAGTACTTAATGTTTTATTATCAATATATTTGTTGTACATATTTCTATCACGTATTAAAGATGAATTCTGATTGATATAAAATAGAAAAAAATCTCTTCCGTATGACTCTATTTTGGCCGATGTCATTGATTGATGATTAAATGAGACGATGCATTTGAGGATTGAAATGATTTGATCATTTTCAGTTTTCGTCACAATAGATGAATCGTTATATCTTGAGCCTATGTTTCGGCCCTGTATAAATTCATAGAGCAAAAAATTAGTGTTTGAATCTACCAATGTTGGAGTGTGTCGACTTAGTTCAATGTCTTTATTATTTTTTAGTATTTTCCCAAGTGTTTGATTGTTCAAAATCATCTTTTGCATGAGAATATCTTCTTTCAGAATAATTTTGATGAAATACTTAGTTTTTTCGCTATCACTTTCCACAATTGATGAAAAATGCGCTTTAGTATTATCTAATAAATCGTTTAACAGAGGATCAATTGTTTTTAAATGTAACTGATTCAATATGTTTTCGACTTTGGTGATAAGATATTTCAGATTTTGTTTTTTATAGTCATGATATATCTTAGTTGTATCTG
>PFLI01000021.1:1586-13171 GCA_002785065.1 Candidatus Roizmanbacteria bacterium CG_4_10_14_0_8_um_filter_33_9 | reverse complement strand
ATCTTTTTGGTTTTTATTAACGGCTATTATGTTATTCATAAAGCGTTTTCTCAATAAAAGTAGTTGCCCATTGATAAATATTTTTCTCCTTTAATTCTTTTCTCATTTTAATATTTCTATCTCGTTTTTCTTGTTCAGATATGGTAAGCGCTTGATTTATTGCGTCAGCGCCTTGTTCAATGTTATATGGATTTATCAATAATGAATGACGGAGGTCATTTGCTGCACCTGCAAATTTTGAAAGAACAATCATACCTTTTTTTTCTTCACAAGAGAGTACATACTCTTTTGCCACTAAATTAAGTCCATCATCAAGCGGGGTAACCAAACATACATCTGCATTTTTATAATAAGTAATCACTTTATTTCGTGGCAAACTTTCCGTTGTTATGTGTATAGGCGTCCAGTCATTTTTTGAATACTTCCAGTTAATTTTGTCGCATAGGTCAGTAACTGTTTTAGCATATGTGCGGTAGGCTGGAATATGTGTACGGGAAAAAGGCATGATTCCATAATAAATAAATTTTTCCTGAAATTGTGGATATTTTTCCAAAAAGCGATCAATCATTTTAAACCGTTCCAATAATCCCTTTGTATAGTCAAGCCGGTCTACTCCAACCGCAAGATATTTAATATTAACTCCGAGTTCTTTATTGAGATTCTTTTTTAGGGTTATTTTTGCGTCTTGTTTAATTTCAAGAATTTCTTGGTAATCAATTCCCGCAGCGAGGGGTTCAACTTTTGTAGCATGTTCTTTATATGTTATTTGGGATTGATCAAGCTCAACTTGAGCCTCTATTATTCTCTGGACACACTGAAAAAAATTCTGTGCATGATATCCTCGATGAAAGCCAATAAAATCTGACCCTAGTAATCCGGTTAAAATTTCTTTTGCCCAAGGATTTACACGGAAAATTTCAAATGTAGGCCAAGGGATATGCCAGAAAGTTCCTATTTTTATGTCTTTTCCCGAGTCGCGAAGCATCTTGGGAACGAGTGCCAAATGATAGTCATTTACCCAGACAAAAGCTGGTTTATGATCTAGTTCTTCAAGAATAGCATTTACAAATTTTTGATTAACTTGCTGATAATAGCTCCACCATACTGCGTTAAACTCGGGTTTGACAAAAACAGCATGTGATAATGGCCACAAAGTCTGGTTTGAAAAACCATAGTAGAAATTTTCCAATTCTTTTTTAGAAAGAAACACTCGTTTAAGAAAATATGTTTTAGTTATGGGAGGCATAGCAACCATGTTGTGCTTATTAACTACATATTTGTCAGCATTTCCTGATCCTTGGGCAATATAAACTGCGTTTGATGCCTGAGCGACAAGATCGAGAAGTGTGTGAACTCCGCCTGCTGTTTTTGAAACTTTTATTCCAGTTGATGTTTTTGTATGAATATACGGTTCACGGTTTGTGACAATATAAAAAGAACGATCTTTAAGATTCTTTTTAATAAACTTATGGAAATTTTTGATATTAGTCATATGTAATTATATCTTGTTTAAGACAAAAATTCAATAATACTTCTTGGGCCAATGGCTTTAGGAAAAGCTAAATCACCAAGTATGACAGTTTGAATATTTTTTGTTATTGTATCAGTGTACGTATAATATCCAGATAGTTGAGATGGAGACAGCTGTTTTTTTATATAAGTTAAATCAATTCCTGCAAAATTATTTTGATTTTTGTCATTAAGATAAGAAAATAACCTTGATCCACCAACTAATAAAACCGTTTTTTTAGCTTCGAAATGAGTATAGTTATGTATTCCTGCTTCAAAATCAGGAAAGCTGTCTCCGATGAAAAGAATTTCTATATCTTGCTCTTTTTTAAATAGAAGCGATTCAATAAGTTGAGAAATAACATGTTCAATTGCTTCAAATTTACCTCTTTTAGGGGTTATATAAAGAATAAATGAGTGTTTGTCTGGGTTGCTGTCATTTGTGAGAAAAAAAAGAGGTTTTTGTCTTTTCATTTCCATAGAAAATTGGATTAGCTCGTGAACAGATGGAAAAGATAATTGAATTCGATAATCGGGGGGAAATATGTCAGTTTTTTGACTAACAAAGAAATCCTCTGATTCAATAGGTGAATAGGAAAAAGAAAATGCAGATTTAATTTTTGATAACCACAACATGGTTTCTTTTCTCCAGTCCTTCGGACTAAGAAAACAAGGTGGGTAAAAATCCATATCTTCCCTATATCCTTCCTCATTCTGTAAAACGGATATTTTTGCACCGGATGAAGAAATAATTATCGGGAGATCTAAAAGATTAATCGGATAGAAATCTTCCAATTTGATATAAAATCGTCTTCCATCGTTTCCCATTCCTATTTGTGGAGCCGGTCGTTTGAAATGATAATGTTGTTTTGACAACATATATTGTTTTGAGCTCATACACATTTCTTCAGTTCGGGAAGTATTTAGTATGCAGCAATAACCGGCTTTTTTAAGCAGTGCTATAGCCTGATTCGTGAGCTTAGCATCAAGCAAATCTTTTTCCTCTGTTCCCCATGGATTAGCTGTCAAAGTATTGTCCACATCAATAAAAGCAAGTTTATTTGTCGAAGATTGTTTGATATTTTGATAGATATTTGATTTCATAGTCTTTAATTATATGATACAGTATTAGAAGATATGGATTTAATAAAGCAATTAAGACAAAATATACTCGGAAAGACATTATTTGTTCACCCCCCTCAATTAAAGGCAGACCAATACCAATTTCTTGGAACAAATAAAGAGGAACGACTTAATTTATTAATAAAAAAAGTCATTGGCGGACAAACTTCAGTTAAAAGAAAAATAATATTTGAATACATAATAGATTTTTGGGAACGCTCGACGATAGAGATAGGATATAGAGAACCGGGTTTTAAAGGCCTCAATCTCGCCAAGCGTCCTTTTCTGACTCCAACAGGTTCAAACGATGGTAGTTCGTTTGCATTTGGTGAACAGTACCGTTGGGATACGTATTTTCAAAACAAAGGGCTCATATTAGCAGGTGGATTTGATTTAGCATTTGGACAAATCATGAATCTAATAGATGTTTTTCAGGAATTTAAACGTATTCCAAATGCTTTATCTACACCTTTTTTATCGCGTCCTCAACCTCCATTTGAAATGGCTATGATAATGGATTTACTCAAAAGTGGATTTAAACATAATGAAGAAATCAAATTAGCAGTTAATACTGTTGAGGAGGAAATGGTTACAGAGTGGTTTGATTATGGGACTGGAAAACAAAATTCCAGGCAATCTAAAGAATTGGTTGAAAAATATGGATTATTAACACGGTATGAGCCACATTCAAACCCTTTTATTGTAGGTTGCGAAGATGGGAAAGACCATAATTGGATAACCGCAACATATAGCTTTGAGTATTTACCCGTTCAATTAAACGCAATTTTATATGGAGCTATTTCACTTCTATTAGAGTATTACTCATCGTCAGATTGGGGGAATGACGCATCAAAAGCTGAGTTATATAGTAACTACAAAAAAAAGATGTACCTTGATTTTCAAAATGTATTTTGGTGTGAGGAAGGGAAATGGAAAGGGTTTCGAAATTATTCGTTATTACTAAGAAAAGAAGGGTACATTCTTTATGGAGATCTTTCCTCTGAAGTTTTTCCATTATTTTTTAAACTTGCGACTCCTTTTCAAGCAGAAATAATAAAAAGAAATCTCTCTGTTTATTATGAAGGTGACATTGGATTTGCAACAACAAGCTTATTATTGCGAGATGGGGGAAGTATTCCTACAATACCTGTAGGTCAATGGAAATTTCAATGGGAATATCCAAATTGTTGGCCTCCTCTTATGCTTCTTGCAGTTGAAGGGCTAAAAAACTATGGTTATAAGCAGGAAGCGTTACAATATGAGAAAAATTGGATAACATACGTTGAAGATGAGTTTGATAAAATATCGGGTTTTGCAGAAAAATATCCTTATTCAAGGGAAGCAAAAGTGGAACCTGGTTTTTATGGAATAATGAAAGGATTTGGTTGGACTATTGGTGTGTATCTTCAATTTATACATGATTTATCTAGAGAAGGATTACTCCATTAATATAAGAGATTCTGGATGCGTCCCGCTAAATGGGACTTACCAGAATGACGAAACTAAATAATTTAAACAAACATCAATACTTTTTGCTTGATCTCTCCGTCATTCTGGGGAGCGAAGCGACTCCAGAATCTACCAAACCGTCATTCTGGCCTTCCGATTCGGAAGGCTGGCACCACTTCTGATTGTCCAGAATCCACTGAATCTTATATACTAATAACCAATATGATCAAAGGCGGTTTTGTCTACATAATGGCAAATAACAGACCAACACTTTATACCGGAGTTACAAACAATTTAGCTAAACGTATTTACCAACATAAAAACAAGGTGGGAAGCTGGTTTACATCAACATATAACTTAAATAAACTGGTCTATTTTGAATACTTTGATACGATAGAACAGGCAATCATAAGAGAAAAGCAGATCAAAGATATGAATCGGAAGGATAAATTGTTATTAATACAGAAAATAAATCCTGCTTTCAAAGACTTACATAATAAGATTCTGGATGTGTCGCTTCGCTAAATCAGACCAACTCGCTCCTTACCAGAATGACGACTTCTTCTTTTTAAATTCCCGTTACTAATTTTGCTGCTCCCAAAATATTGCTGTGTTCAATTTTTGTAAACTGAACTGCTTCTTGAGGAATTCCCAACAAGATAAGATATTTTTCTACCATTGACTTAAAATTCCATCCGGTCCAAAATACTGTTCCTTCCATAATAAATTCAAGTTGTTTTTGATTAAGAAAATGATAGATGCCTGCTATTTGGCATGCAGCAAGCGACGCTGATCTTTCAAAAAGGGATTGGGCTATGTGCGAAGGGAGATCATTGTTGTCAAGCGCAAGATCGTGAAGATTCGATGTTGACGAAAGGGAAAGAGGGATATTTTTTTGTTTTGAAATTAGATTAAAATGTTTAAATAAGTATTTTCCCGAGACTTCTTTTTCAAACAACTGAAGACCCGGATTATTCGATTGTTTATCAACTTGTTTCCCCGTCTCGGTTTGCGGAAACGCACTAAAATTCCCTGATTCAAGATTAATAAGATGTTTTCCGTCAAAAAAACCAAAATTCATTCCCGTGCCAACAACGCCGCCTGCAATAATAGTAGAAATATTTTTCATTCCAGCAAGAAGAAGACAAATAGTGTCATTTGCAAGAGTAAATAGTATATGTTTCCCCGACTTTTTTCTAACATAATCTGATAGTTCTTCTCCAACATTTTTTCCTATCAAACCAATAAATGCATGTCCTTTTGTTCCACTGGAAAGACGTCCATCAATAATATTATTAATTATCACCGGTTGTGATGGATAGGTAAAATTTATTGCAATGTATAAAACAGAAAGCTCAATATGTGAATGTATAAATCGTAAGAATACTTCTTTATTCGTAAAAAGAGGAACATGGGATTTTGTGAGATTAAGGATGGTTATTTGTTTTCCCGTTTTTTTGATAATGGCTTTTTCAAACACAGATCCACCAACAATCATTGACTGAAATGGCTCGCTACAAGTATGAGTATGGGGAAGAGGGTAGGAGAAATATGATAAAGAGGTTTTTTTATTTTGCTTTGAGAGAATAATTTCTTTTTGAAATAAATGAGTTATTCGTTGAAGTTGAGCCAAAGTATAAGGTAAAATATAATTATTCATTATGTATTATAATACTAAAGATTTTATCTCATTAAAAGGTTCTTGTAATAGATTGACGGCTTTGCTATGATAATGTTTTGAGTAATTAATACATATCTTTTATTCCCCTTGTTTTATGTATTTGATTAGCAATATTGTTTGTGTCAATATTTTTATCATTCGCTATTTTTATGTTTTATTCAGATAAACAAGTTATATTAAATAGTTCTCGAGATAAACTTCGTTTAGAAAAAATAAGAGAAAAACTACAAACACCAAATGGAGGTTTGTTTAAAGGTAGACTTCCGAACTATAAATGGGCAATAGAGAATCTAGGTGAATCATTTGATAAAGTAATATTAGCTTCAAATAATATTGAAAGATTATCACTAGATAGCTATACAGTATTGGGTGGATGGTGTGCAATTAGGACAAGATGTATAAATGATCTTCAAAAAGGTATTATTACGGACACGATAACAGGTAAAAAACAACAGTACAAAACAGTTGATGAGTTGTGCAATTGGCTTATGAAAGCCATTGCTCTAGATCAGATTATTGAAGCAATAGGATCATATAATGGTGACAATTATACTGCGATTTCTGAGGAATACTTATGGTTAGAAAAAATTGTCAAAATTGTAAACAAATATTTTAATAGAAAACTGAATGAGACTGAAATTGATAAAGTATTAAAAGCAATAAAACACTCTGAAGAAAAACGTTCAAAAGCAACAGAGTTGTATTTAAGTTTTATTAAAGGAAAGAGAGTTCAAATCACAAAAGTTAGAGATATTGATATTTTTCAAGATTTAATTAGATCACGTGATAGCTTATTTGATCGATTAAACATAACAAAAGAAAAACTTACTCAACCAATGGTATTAAATAGAAATATTACTCGTAAAATAAAAGATAGTTCACATATCTTAAATGATTTATATCAATATATTGATAGATATAGTATTGTATGGTTTATGTATACAGGATATTACTTAGATTTATTGAAAGATAAAGGATATGTAAAGACAGATTACGCGATAATTATTGAACCATATTCTCATGCTCGAAGTAATGAGTCTGAATCTGAATTTAAAAAAGTTATGTTAAGTAGTAAAAATGGTACAAATAATTATTTAGTACACGGAGGTATTAATGAAAAATTAGGCTTTATTGCGACAGATGAAGTGAGTGATTATAGTTTTCATAAATTCAGTCGAACAAAAATGATTTCAGAGGTGCCAAATATCAATAACTATAATAAATATCTAGAGTTACTTTCTGATCCCAATGAGATGTCAAAAATCGATCTAAAAAACAATATTGTTTTTGTCGCAGGAATAAATTATTTACCGTATGGAAGATGTAGGAAGGCTTTAATTAATATGATACACGTTAAAGAAGAATACATGAAGGGGAAAAAAGAAACGATTGAAAAACATAATAAGTCGGATATTTATGCTTTAAAAAAGCAAACATCCTCGCTACTCAAAGAACAGTCTTTAATAGTGCTTGAAGAATTGGAACGTATGATGCGTTTCGTTTTTAAACCTTAATTAAACCCCACATAGATTTATGTAAGGCCTTAAAACTTAATGCAATAGTTGGCGATTTTATTACTGTTGCAGATACATTTTGATTTTCAAGTTGGACAATTGCTAGATAATTTTGAAATTGAATTAAATCAAATCCGGAAAATTCAAGAGAAGGGGGAATGAATTTGCAAAAATACCGCGGATGTCCTTTACTTATTTTTTCTGCTATATTTGATTTTACGGCAATATCCCACGCTTTTCGTTTAGGATTTTTTATTAAAGCATCCCAAAAAAGTTTGTCCGTATTGGGAAAAATAGAATAAAATTTTTCAAGATTTACAAACGAAAAAACTTCGTCAGCCTGCATGGATTGTTTATACACATTAAAAACAGAATTTTTCCCCTCATAGTAACTTACTTCAACTTGTTTTTGATGGTTACCTTTATTCATTATTTCAATTAGTTGAGAATGCATATCGGGAAAACTCTTCATTAATGAGTTCGCTTCAGATAATTGTCTTTTTATAAGTTCTTTGATAGTATTTGGGTTTTCTGCTTTAATTTTCCTTCTTGCTCCGTGCATTGTTTGAACTATAAGTCCTTTTTCAATAAGGCTTTCCACGTTAAAATGAGTTGTAATGCGCTTCATATGCATATGCTCAGAAAGTACCTTAACCGTTGTTGGTCCTGTTTGAAGAAGTCCTTGATAAATATTAGCTTCTACTTCAGTAAGACCAAGATCAACAAGATAGTTTGTTATTTTTTTCATATATGTGTATTAAATGTGTATAAATAGATTGTTGTATTGCGCTACTAATTGTTATTATAGAATAACTGTTAACAGAATACAACATTATTTTATTGAAAATATACCTAACTTATAGTGCAATATAAGACTTCGAATAATTATGTTACTGTTAATTTACATTGTTGTAATAAAAGCACAACAAATACTTGATTTTATATTTTGGATAAGTTATACTACTTATTAATGAAAACAAAATCTTTAGAAGCTTATCAGAGCAGTCTAATAACGATATTTTCTTTAGTTTCAGAACGCGAATTTGCGAAAGCAGAAAGCGATTTGTTAAACTTTATCAATACGGTCTTTTCTACTAAAACCCATAGACAATCTCATATAAAAGAGTTGATCAATGTTATTTATTCTAAATTTAATTCACATTATTATCAGTGGCTTACCAAATCGGGCGCTCGAATACGGGTATCTCTTTCTGATCTTTATACCAAAGAACATGATAATTATTTTATTGGAAATTGTTTTGACCCTTCTGCAATGGATGATTTATTATATGAACTGATTCAATGTGGTGACAATGAGGTAAGTGATGAAATTAAACAAGATTATACGTTTTATGTAGCCAGACTAAAAAAAGCAAGGAAAGAAGCAAAATAAGCTGTTAATCGTCGATTCTTCTTTTTTTCTTATCTTCAATAATGAGATTTCGCAAATAGGTAGATTTTGTCATTCCGAATTCATGAGACATGAGGTTTAGATAATTCAGCAGAGAAGGAGAGATAAAAAAATTAAATCGTTTATCTGCAAGGAGTTGAGCTTTTTGCAAAAGAGAATGCAATACATTTTTTACGCTTTCTTTATTATATGATGCGGAAAGGAATTTTTCTTCATTAATACTATCTATAAAACTTGGTGGAGATGTATTTTGATAGAGAGCTATTGTAGGTTTATTAAATTCAAGCGATTTGCTGATTTGAAATCCTGTACACGAGTCGGGCATAGAGCAGTCAAATATATTAATATCAGCCTCTTTCAAAAGCTTAATCATTTTTTGATAGGGAAGAGTTTTTTGAGAAGGAAGAAGGTTTTTATATCCATAATCATCAAATGTATTTTTAATTATTTGATAATAAGGGATATACTGGGTTTGTTCGATTTGAGGAGCAAAAAAATATACTTTCATAATCTCATTGTATCAAATATGAACTGTAATGCAACAAAATAACATAATTCGATAGAAGGGTCTTATTTAATAAGATAAATAAAGCTAAAAAAGGATGATTTTTTCAGTTTTTATCCGTTCAATAATTTGGTCAAAGACCGTATTAACTGTACTTTGTTCTTCTTGTGAAAAGTCTTCGAGTACATAATCTATACCAGGAATCCTGTTTTGAAGGCTTCTATTATCAACTCCAATTCGTATGCGTAAGAAACCCATGGTATGCAGATGGTTTTGAATAGATTCTAACCCGTTGTGAAGTTTTGGACCATAACCTCTTACAATACGGAATTTTCCAAAAGGGATGTCGAGGTCGTCATGGATAACAATAAGGTCGTTGGTCGTTAGTTGATAGTCATTGGAGATATATTGTTTGATAAGTTTTTTAACTGCTTCGCCTGATTTATTCATGAATGTTTGGGGTTTTGCTAAAATTAAATTGTTACATTGATATATTGTTACGTTGCTATCATTTTTTTCAACAATTTGACCCTTTAACCATTTAGCCATGTAATCTATAAACATAAACCCTACATTATGACGATTGTGTTTATATTTTTCCCCTTTATTTCCCAGACCAACAATGAGTTTCATTTGTAATATTATACTTGCTTTTTCAGAACTTTTTTCTTTATACTGAATATATGGCAAAATATGTTCCAGATATTATTTCTCATCGATGGGTGATTATTTCTCCTAGACGTTTAGCCCGTCCTGAAAATCATATTGAAACTAAGAAAAAAAGAAAAAATATGTGTCCCTTTTGTGTTGGTAATGAAGATATGTCGGCGCCAGAGGTGCTTCGATATGGAAAAGGAAATACAGGTACACCAGGTTGGGAAGTACGGGTAATCCCAAATAAATTTCCCATCACCGATTATCATGAAGTAATTATCCATTCGCCAGATTGTGATCACGATCTTGAAGAACTACCTCTTGCACAGACAAAAAAAGTTCTCCGTGCGTATCGTGAACGTTTTAATGTATATAGAAACAAAGGGCAAGTTCTTATTTTTGCAAATCACGGGGAGCATGCAGGAGCCTCACTTAAACATCCTCATTCTCAGCTTGTTGTTATTCCCGAACAGATCAATCTTGATGCACTCACGAAAGAACCGCTTAACAATCTCGTAGAAGAAAACACTTTTTTTAACACATATTGTCCAGATTTTTCTCAGTGGCCATATGAAGTTTGGATAGCTCCAAAAAAAGATGGCGGTAAGTTTGGGGATTTAGATGATGAAGAGTTGGACGATTTTGCCGGAATTCTTCATAAAACGATTAAACAAATTCGTAAAATATTTGATCATCATCAAATAAGCAATATGCCGTTTGGATATAACTATTATATTTATCCTCGACACAACTGGTATCTGCGGATTATTCCCCGTTTTATACATCGCGCGGGATTTGAATTGGGAACAGGATTAAATGTAAACATAGTTGATCCTATGGATGCTTCTTTAGAACTGCGGGGTGTTGAAAGCAGGATGATACATCTTTTGACAAGGCTGAAAAAAAATAAGTGAATTCTTACGTCATTCTGGTAAGGAGCGAAGCGACGCATCCAGAATCCCTCCTACGCTAAAGTTACGGAAGGGTAAACTGATTCTGGACAATCAGAAGTGGTGCCAGAATGACGAATCATTTTATTACCAGTTTTTGTTCTTCACTTACAATATCTTTTTGTCCTTGTTCTGAAAGAATAATACGGTAATAAATATCGTGTGTAAGGTCAAGATTAGTTGTAGTAAGTTGATGAATAGTTTTGGGCTCTATAGAAATCTGTTTGATTGAAGTTGAATGGGTTGTTTTATCGTTAAATTTGATTGACGTAGCAAAAGGAGTGACTGTTTTAAAATAGAGAAAGACATATCGTTTATTGTCATCAGAAGTTGTGGTGACCGAGGAAATAATATCGTTTGCGCGGGTTGTACCTGAATAATTTCGAGAAATCGTATTTATATTTAATAGGACTGCGAGTGAGAGAACTGCAAAAGTAGAGAGCAAAAACAGTGTTTTTGGAGCAGGAAGAAGACGAGTAATGGGTGAAAATACTGCTTTTTTGGGTGAAATATGTTTATATTTTAATAGATCATCCGGATAAATAAATATTCCTTCACAAGTGGGACAGGTAAGAAGAAGCGCTTTGGGGGAGGGATTGTGCGTATCAGGTGGAGCTGTAAGTGGTGAATGATCTTTTGGACATGTTTTTTGTTGACCTAATACGTAGTTTCCTTGTGCGTCTTCAGCCAACTTACGTGCAGAAACAGGAGATATATGGTCAATGATTCCTTTATCAAAAAAACTTGAACCGCATGTTGAGCAATGAAGCACTATTTGATTGTCAATATT
>PFLI01000021.1:0-1525 GCA_002785065.1 Candidatus Roizmanbacteria bacterium CG_4_10_14_0_8_um_filter_33_9 | reverse complement strand
GGTAAGTATAGAGAAATAAGAATAAAATTCAAGGGCAATTGTCGCAGAACAGGTAAGGTATAGTATATAACTTGAACGTTTCACGTTTCACGTTACACGTTACACGAATAATTTGTTATAATAATGTAATGGATGTAAAAAACTCAGTATCGGCTCAAATCACCTCACAAAACGCCGATGATCAAACACCACAAAACTCTCCTATTCCAACCAATGCAGAAGAATTTCAAAAATATATTGAGGTTGAGGTTCTCAAAATAATCAAGGAATTGGCTGAGAAAGGGCAGACAAGTAAAGAGAGAATTCAGGAAATTGCCCGGTTAACCCTTACCCTTATTCATCCAGGTATGAGTTTGCAGGAATTGTATCAAAACGCTGTTAAACTTGATGACCAACATAGTGAACTGTGCCCGGTAGTATTTCGTATTATGAAAGAGTATGAGGAAAAATACTCACAGAAGGCTATTGCAGGAGTTTCTAATTTGATTAAAGCAGGGAAATATACTGAAGCAAATGATTTGGTAAAAAAGATATTACAATTTAAGTTTGTAAATTAATATATGAGTGGGCCATCAACTCCAGATATCACACCACCCACGATTGATGTTATTAGACCTACAGGACAAGAACAACGAGCTATTGTCGCAGCACAAGTTGAGAAACCAATCCAACCAAGTTGGCAAGCGGAAATTGCGCAAATGGAGCAGTGTCTGAGTGGAGATCCGACAATTCCTGGGGTTGAAAAAACATTCAGTTTTTTAGCTGGTTTTTCAGGGAGAAAATTAATTGATGCTCAGCGAGAAGAGTTAATAGAACAAACCCAATCTAAATCAAAACTAACTTCAGGAAAAGAAAAACGAGAAGAACAGAAAAGAGTAAATGAGGCTAAAGCGAAATTGAAGCGTTTTGACAAACTCTTAGTAAAACTTGAAGAGAAACAGAGCAAAATTGATATTGATGTTCTCCGACTTCAAGGAAACAAGGAAGATACATCAGCATCTGCATCAACTCTTCAGGAGCAGGCACTGGGTTTTGATATTGAGACAATGCAGCTTGAAACTGCTCAGGTCTTTTTGACTAAAACAATGGCTAATTTAAAAAAGTTAGAAAGTCAGTATCTTGCAGCCGGTCATCAGAGTGCACCGAAAAATGTAACAAATCAAATGCAATATATTGAACAGCGTTTACAAAATGTTGAAAAACGGCAAAGTGAAATTAATACTGAGCGGAAAAAACTGAGTGATGCAGATCCAAAACTTAAAGTTAATCAGGTAAAGGTGGTTGCCTTAGGTATTGCGAAAGCAGTATCAGGGGAGGCTCAGATTCCAGATGCAGTACAACAGAAAATAGTCTCAGATCCAGCAGGGTATTTGGAAGATGTGATTGTGGGAGCAGTTGAAAATCCTGCGCAAATGGCACAATTGCAGGCTGCGGGAATTGTAAATGAGCAAAGCGCACAAGATTTGATTGAAGCTGTTCATATGTTAAAAGAAGAGAAGGAGATCATAAGAGATGAACGTAAAGA
>PFLI01000165.1:1092-4101 GCA_002785065.1 Candidatus Roizmanbacteria bacterium CG_4_10_14_0_8_um_filter_33_9 | reverse complement strand
TCCTATGATTTTAAACACACGCCCTATTTTTCATGCTCATCTTGCATTAGAAACAGGTTTCATTTCATGCTCATCTTGCATTGGACAAGACTATCCCTTGACAAACAGAAATTCGATTAGTATACTAGTTACGATCCTCCAAAATGGGATTAGCAATTTGAAAACTTTTTCTAACGCTATCAAACCTTAAGGGTATTTTTCGAGCAATCGAAAGAAAAAGATGAAGTATTGAGGCTTCGGCCAAAATCGCATCTGTCCCGATATTTTTCTTAGAAAAAGTTTCACTCTGTTATCCAAACTGGAGGGTCGCTTAGTACACTTTTAATCTCATTTCTCACTTGTAGCTATCTTTTATGAACATACGTTTCGCATATATTAGTTTTATTAAACAGATAGAAACTATCTCAATACTGTCATTCTGAACTTGTTTCAGAATCTAATAAGATGCTGAAATAAATTCAGAATGACAATTATCAATAGATTTCAAGAAATGTCCTAAACTCAGGTACTCATTATTACTTTTTTATTATCTTATGTTTTTAAGAAAAAGATCTACCGTAAAACCGGTTGAACCCGCCCCTGCTTCTCCTGTTACAAAAGAGGATGAAGCATTAGATGTTACATCGATGCTTGGATCGTATGAAGAAAAGCCTATTATTGTGCAAAAAGAACCGGAACAAGCCATAGAAAAACCTGCAAAGACACCTCTTGTGAAACCTCCGATTGCAAAACCTATTTTATCAAGAGAGCTTCCCTTGGAAGAACGGTTAAAAGATGATTTAAAGGTAAGTTATGTTGCAAAAGGAATACTTGATATTACATTTGGCGGATATGGTTTTTTACGAAAAGAATATGTTATCAATCCTGATGCTGACATTTATGTGTCAACATCTCAAATCAGACGTTTTTGGCTTCGAAAAGGTGATGAGGTGGAAGGATTGGCGCGCCCTGCTAAAGAAGGCGAGCGTTTTCACAGCCTGCTTCTTATTAAAAAAATAAACGGTGTTGAACTTACTGAGGAACAAAGCCGCAGCCGAAAAAGTTTTGATTCATTGACATCACTTCACCCAAATAGACAAATCAAGCTTGAGACGACAAAAGATGTTTTATCCATGCGCATAGTAGATCTTATTGCGCCAGTCGGTTTTGGCCAGCGGGCGCTTATTGTTTCTCAGCCAAAAGCAGGAAAAACAACATTTTTGAAAGAAATGGCTGAGGCTATTTCAGTTAATTATCCCAATGCGTATCTCATGGCTATTTTAATTGGCGAACGGCCTGAGGAAGTAACGGAAATTAAACGGTTTATTAAAGGAGAAGTTGCCGCTTCTAACTTTGATGAGTCGCCACGCCAGCAAGTAAAAGTAGCTCATTTAGCCCTTGATCGCGCCCGCAGATTGGTTGAAATGGGAAAAGATGTTATTATCCTTCTTGACTCCATTACTCGCCTTGCCCGTGCCCATAATATGGCAGTTTCAAACAACGGCCGGGGAACCGGACGAAGCATGTCGGGAGGAATCGATGCAGCGGCTTTGTATCCAGCAAAAAAATTCTTAGGCGCTGCGCGAAATTGTGAAGAGGGCGGGAGCTTGACTATTATCGGAACGGCTTTAGTCAAAACAGAATCCCGGATGGATGATCTTATTTACGAAGAATTTAAAGGCACTGGAAATTTAGAGATTCATCTTGAACGCAGTTTTGCCGATAGACGAATCTATCCAGCGCTTGACATTGAAAAATCAGGCACCCGTCATGAAGAGTTGCTTTTTGATGCTGAAACGCAGAAAAAGATCAATACATTGCGGAGAATGTTATCTCTTCTCAACTCAGAAGAACGGTTAACTGTGATGATTGATAAGCTTGGTAAAACAAAAACCAATGCAGAATTTATGGAGAGCTTGAGTAAGGGGTCTTGAAGAAATGATTTATTAAATAATTAACTTTTTAATCCTTCCATTTCCTGATCAATAACTTGTGGATTATTGATGATAAATTGCGGTTCATATGTGCGTAGTGCTAATAAAAGTGCTAGATTATCAGTATAACCTCTGTTATGTGCTACCATTAGGACATTTTCCCATAATATTTCACCCATAAAATAACCAACTGAAAGCATGGTGGGGTTATTTCGTGCGCGAACAATCATAGGGAGAAAAGTTGAAACTGTTGTTGAAAAATCTAACTGTAATTCTTCTGAAAGACGAAAGATAATTTGCTCTGGTTTTATATTATCAATATTTAACCAAATATCTATTTTTGCTTGTGCAGCTCTAATCAATTTTAATGCTTGAATTCTTTGGTTTTCAAACTGTGGATTAATTATACCTTGAGGATCAGGATTTGCAATAATACGGTTGACAAGAGCAATCGCAAACGCATCCATCCATCCTTCCGTTTCTGGAGTAACAATCATTGTAGCTGCGGGGTGTGCTTGATTATTAGTCAAACACTTACATCCAGCTATATTTACTAAATGACCTTTTTCATGAGCTTGCAATAGTAAACCTAAGTTTCCAAACACACTGGATCCAGTTGTTTTTTGATGTACTTCTTGATCTAATCTGATTCTTCTTTCTGATCGATACCATGTTTTTAATTCATTATCGGTCATCATATTTAGTTGTCTTGGATATGCTAAGCGTATTATTAATTGCAAGATTTTGTTTGTTTGATGAGGTATTGTTATAGGGAAAACCCCATCAGGAGTATCGTCGAATAATTTTATAATTCTTAAGATTAGTTTTCTCATCTGTTTTGGAGCAACAAGTAAAAGATCTTTGAAATCCTCAATCATTACCTGTTTTGATTGATAAGCTCTTTGAACTCTCGCTAATTTTCTTTCAAACAAGTCATTAATAAAATATGGTGAGTGTATATACGATCTTAAACCTGTGGTACCCATTGTCATGATCTCTGCTTCTATTAGATCATCTCTTGCTTGATCATATGTTGTTCGTTGAGGATAGGGTAAAGTTGTCTTATATGAAATATAATTTGTTTCTGCAGTTGATC
>PFLI01000165.1:0-1084 GCA_002785065.1 Candidatus Roizmanbacteria bacterium CG_4_10_14_0_8_um_filter_33_9 | reverse complement strand
CCCGAAGTTTGATTGCTAACCTGAATTGTTCGAGCGGGTAAGTTGACAAAAACTCCTTGTAGGGCCTGATCTATTGCGCCTTCATAATAAGGGATTAAGCTTAAATCAGCTGGATTTGTTATTAATAAAAATAAACTGTCATGAGGAGTATGTTTAAGGACATTATCAGCAGTTCTGTATATTTCGTCTACACTGTGGCCACCCAGTGTTATTGCTACTCTAGCGTTATCATGCTGCATATGTTCTACTGTTTTAAAATCTTGAGGATGTTTAAATATGTCCATCACACCTAGTTGTCTCATTGAATTAGGAACTCCAAGTTCGGTACTAGCACGTGATGCAAATTGTTCTATAAAATGCATTCCTTCTATAGATTGTGTCGCCCTTTGTGGTTGAAATTCATGAAGATAACGAACAATATCGATAATATGAAAGGGTAAGGCTTGCAGAAGAGTTCGTTTTTGAGTTTGATCTAGCCAATCCCAACATATAAAGTATTGAAGTGGAGACATTAAAGGTGCAAATGCATCATAAGCAAGGAATCCTACAGGTAATGTGAGGTCGCCTGTTTGAATCAGTATAAGAGATTGACAATAGCGACAAGCCTTTTCCAGCGCTTGAATATCGGAAAAAGACAATTGATCATGACTCTCTGCTAGTAGATTTGTACTTCTTTGAAGTAAAGCTTGGGCTTGTTGGGTGTATCTTTTTTTTGCTGTTGGTGAAATGTCTTCAAACCATCTTTCTCCATGTATAGGAGGAGTTATTGATTGAGAATTTATAATCTGCAATGTTACTGCCTGAGTAGGAAAGACACTTGTCATAAGTTCCCAAACACCGTCCATTACTTCTTTTACTGGCGTACAAAGAACAGTGCTTTTTTTGAAATAAGATGGGAAATCTACGTTTCTATAAGGCATATACCGACGATAGTCTTTATCCTGTCCTAGACGGTATATTGCCTGCATAGATGGCTGACCGAGTTGAAGAATATCTTCATACAGTGCTTTTTTACCTTGCTCATTTTCTTCACAGACTTCAGTGGTAAATATACGAATTCTATCAGGAGCTATCACATAATCAT
>PFLI01000034.1 GCA_002785065.1 Candidatus Roizmanbacteria bacterium CG_4_10_14_0_8_um_filter_33_9 | reverse complement strand
GCCAACTCCTTGTGGATCAATCTGTGAAATAAGCGCTTCTTCCATATCGTATACAAGTTTTTTTATTTTTGAATCAATTTTTACAACAGGTTCAACGGGCTTTAATAAGATATTATTTGGTATTAAAACAATTTTTAACATATAGCTATTATATACCCACCGTAGTTTATTTTGCAAAGAAAAATAAACGTACGGAGGGTTATCTCGCTGAAAGATGAAATATATTTTTGCAATTTGATCTGAAAGCGGTATATAATACATATATGAGGCTTAGTTTAGTAATAGCAACGCATAATGAGGAAGAAAATATGAGAGACTGTATTTTATCATGTAAAAATATTGCTGATGAAATAATTGCAGTTGATGGATCTTCAACTGATAAAACTGTCGAAATAGCCCGAAAATTAGGTGCAAAAGTGGTAATCACAGATAACCACTCAATGTTCCATTTCAATAAACAAAAAGCAATAGATTTGGCAACTGGTGATTGGATTTTGCAACTTGACGCGGATGAGAGAGTGAGTCCAGAACTTGCTCGAGAAATAAAACAAATAATACAAATGACAAATCAGGAAATTAACATATATCAGCAAAATCTACCTGATAAAGATCTATTTGAAAGACATCAAAACCTCAACGTACATTCGACCCTCGACCCTCGACCTTCGACTATCAACGCTTTTTATATACCTCGTCTAAATTATTTCTTAGGAAAATATCTTCGGTATGGAGGGGTTTATCCTGATGGTGTTATACGGTTGTTTCGTAGAGGAAAAGCTCATTTACCCTGTAAAAGTGTACATGAACTTATGGAGGTAGACGGAAAAACTGGGTGGTTGCAAAATCCACTGCTACATTATGATTCGCCAACTTTTAAACGATATTTAGAGAGGAATAATAGATATGTTGACCACTTAACGTTAAATATCAATAGTCAAATGTCAAAAAAAAATCTATTGCAAAAAATTATATTTGCTGTTAATTGGATATTGGTTAAACCAATTTGGTGGTTTCTGATGACAACGTTTCGACATAAGGGAATTTTAGATGGGTGGCAGGGAGTTGTGTTTTCCTTTTTTTCTGCCCTTCGTTTTCCAAGGGCTTATTTGAGATATATGTTCAAAAAAATTAATGATTAATTATCTTATTTATAAGATTTTCAATAAATCGCGATAATGTAACTTCAAGAGAATTATCCAATTGAGTAACAATATTTACAGCCTCAGCAGGCATATTTAATACTTTTTCTAACTGAATAATAGTATTTTTTGCACTCCTTTTGAGTGGTTCGGTATTTATAACAGGGAGTGATAATGAAGGAAGAGAAAATGAGTTGGGAGGTGGAGTTGTTGGATAGACAACTGGGTTATCTGTTGGAGGAATATATTGAGTGGGTGCAATATTAAAATGAGTTGGTTGAGAAACAGGAGGAATATATGTTGTGGGAGGTGGTGTATATTGAGTGGGTATGCTTGTTGGTATGCTGGTTGGTGGAATATATTGAGTAGGAGTAGGTGCGGGAGGTCTAGTTGGAACACTTGTTGGTTGAGGTGGGGTTGTTGGTTGTGTTCCGCCTACTCCGGGTGGAAGACCAAAAACAGGTTGAAGATCAGCTGCGCTTGTTCCTTTAGTACAACCATAACCTTGTGGTCGTCCGGACATTTCTCCATGAAAAGACCAATACCATCCGCATTTTTCTGGCCTGCTCACTTTACTGCAGTAAAAAGGATGACAATATCCGCGTTCTGGCCAACAGCATGCCTCTGGATCGTTTCTTGCGACCATGTCTGCGCAACAAGGAGGTTGTTGTGTGCAAAAATATCTATTTGCATCCACACTGTCTGTGTTATAACAACAATTATAGGCGCCACCACATCCAGCGCTTCCACAAAGTCCGTAATCAATTGATCCATCTGCTTTTATTGTTTTTCTGGTGCAACCGTCAGAATAGCAGCTACTAGATCCATCGCAAAAACAACCTGGAATAGCTGCTTTTGTCGAAGGTAAATAAACTACGAAAAATATAAAAAGAAAGCTAATACTAATTAATATTTTGCGAATAATTATTTTGGTCACAAATACAGTATAATAAATTCTATGCGGGATAAAAAGAGATATCTAAAGATAGGTTTAGTAGTTTTATTATCTTTTTGTATTGCATATTTTATTGATCAATATTATATTGAAAAAAAAGGAAGTCTGTTTTTATTTCAATTTTTTAAACTGTAATATATGTTATTTCGATTAGATCGATTTTTTTTTGATGAACGGGATCTTTTCACTGCACTGTTTGGTGTTTTTATTGCTGTAAGTTATTTTTTGCATTTTTCGTTACTTCCGTTTCGTTTAGAATCACTTTTAGTCGTTTTTTTATTCCTTCTTATTACTCGCACTATGGTTTCTAGTTTAAAATTTAATTCTTATTTTTTTCTTGTTTTATCAGGTCTTTTTTTTTGCTTATTCCTTTCTCCATATGGTTTGGCTATCTATCTTTTTGTTGCAATGATTCTTTATACAAAAACGAATTTGATTTAGTCGGAACAAATAGAAATGAAATTCAAATCACATTTTTTTAATAGATATATATATCTATGTATTTTTATTGTTGTCTTTTTCTTATTCTTTCAAAAAACAATTTTTGCAGCTGAACATCCATCTCTTATTTTTTCAGCTTCTCAAAAAGATGAAATAAAAGCTTGAATTGCAGCTGGAGGTCCAGTTCAGCAGGTGTTTAATGCAATGAAAGTTTTAAAAACCGCAGATGAACAATGGGAGCGAAGTTTTGCAGAAAATAGTTTTTACTTCGCAATAACAGGCGATGAAACGGCAAAAAGATAAGTTCTAAAACGAAGTGCACCACCTCTAGTACAATAGGTTGAGTTATCAATCTAAAGGAGGAATGCACTATGACATCATATCGCCAACTGTCTCTGAGGGAACGAGAATTACTATTCGGAGCGTTAAAACAAGGTAAATCTTTAAGAAGTATTGGAAAGGATTTAGGCAGATCCCATACCACACTCGTTCGAGAGTTAAAAAGAAATTGTAAGTATGGAAGAGCTTATCTTCCCTGTAAAGCTCAAACAAGATATGAGAATATCACTAAAAAACAAAGACATAAAGCACCACTAAAAAATCCAGAGATATATCTTTTTGTTCGTGATAAACTGCGAGAAAAGTGGAGTCCGGAAACAGTTTCCGGTCGTTTGAAGTTTGAGTCAAAAGGAACGCTGTCAATCAGCAAAGATACAATATATTCATACGTCTACAAAACTAAAAAAAGAAGACGGGACTTTGTTAAATATTTAGTTAGGAAACACAAAAGAAGAAGAAAATTAATAAGCAAATCAACCAAAAAGTTAGGTCGAATTAAAGACGCTGTTTCAATTGATAAACGTCATTATCTGATTAATACTCGAACAACTCTTGGTCACTGGGAAGGAGACCTTATGGAGGGTAAAAGATACGAACCTAAGGCGCTCTCAGCTGAAGTTGAGAGATTAACGAGATATACCAAGTTAATATTGGTTAAAAACAAAACAAGTAGCCAAAAAACTAAAGGATTAAAATCATCATTAATATCTTTTCCTAAAAGATTAAAGAAATCTTTAACGATTGATAATGGTCCTGAAAATCATCAAGCTTTAATTTGGACACAAACTTTAGGAGTAAAAGTATATAATTGTAACGCTTATCATTCTTGGGAAAAAGGGACGGTTGAAAATACAATTGGACGCGTAAGACGATATATTCCAAAAGGAACAAGTTTGTTGTCAATTACTGATAGGTTCTTCATCAAAGTTAGTGAAATATTAACGATGCCACCAAGACCGATAGCATTATC
>PFLI01000140.1 GCA_002785065.1 Candidatus Roizmanbacteria bacterium CG_4_10_14_0_8_um_filter_33_9 | reverse complement strand
CGCTCGGGGTTTCAAGTAAAGTTATTATGAACAAGCAAAAAATAATATTTATCATCATTCCTCTCTTTATTTTATTATTGCTATTATTCATATACTTTTTGTTATCAATCAATAAAAAAAATCCGCAAAAAAATCCCACACTTCCCTTTTCCCCTTCTCCTACCCTCAATAAACTTCAAATACAACAGCAAAACATCGTTCTCACTCCAACACTCATTCCTCCTGCTTTTACCGGCGCTGCAATAGATCCACAAATTTCACAAGAAGATATCGATATGTCAACTCAAAAATATCTGCTACGAAAAACTACACCTTTAAAACAAGGTAATTTTAGTATTTTTTTTGATTATAGTTTGGATAAATTCAACGTCATTCTCCAGGAACCAAAAGATGTTGCTCAAGCCTCTTTTTCTGCGTGGTTAAAAAATAGCTATCCGGCATTACCTGAAGATAGATTTATAATTAAATAGATAATAGAAGATAGAATATTGAAGGTAGAGATAAAAAAGTAAGATGATAGAATTTGAAAGATTAAAAATCGAAGATAGAAAATTGAAAATAGATTATGATTATTCCTTTCCGAGATCTTGAAGTATATAAAGAATCATACAGCTTGATGTTGATTATCCATAAAGAAATTTTTAAATTTCCTCAATTTGAGAAAAATGATCTTGTTTCTCAACTTCGTCGTTCCACAAAATCAATTCCAGCAAATATCGCGGAAGGATGAGCTAAGCGAAGTCATGAAAAAGAGTTTAAAAAGCATCTTGATATCACGCTCGGTTCAACAAATGAAATTGAAGTTCATCTTGAAATTGCGAAAGATTTAAGATATTTACAAAAAGATCTTTGTGATAACTTAGTAAGAAGATATCGATTCTTAGGAGGAAAAATTTCTAATTTAAAGAGGAACTGGCGTACTTTTTAACAGTAATTATCTATCTTCTACCTTCCACCCTCTATTCTCTATCTTTCCATTCTCTACCTTCTATCTTCCATCGTCTATCTTCATTATTCTCTTGCTTTTTAAATCCAAAAATGTATACAATGAATTATGCTTTTAGGAATTAAAAAGGGTATCAAAATTGTCCGCATTGGCTTTATTGTTCTTGCTGTTTATGTCGCAATTATAAGTATTTTTACTCATGTTATACAAAAAAACCGGCCAGTACTAACCAATGATACCGTTAAGCAAAACCGTACTCATATCTACAAAACTATTAATGATGAAAAACTAAAAAGTACAAAAGAAGGAAGGCTCTACATTAGTCTCTATCGTTTTTCAACCTGCCGGTTAGTTGGCGAGGGATGCACCGATATTCCACAAGATGGAGATATAAATGTGTATAAAAGTTTTGCAGGAGGCGTAGCACAGCTTATCGCAATGCCTCTACTTAATCCTCCTGCCTCAAGTATCAGTTGGGTTTCACAGGGTTTAGCAAAAGCTGGATTTATCCCGAAAATATATGCTGCTGAAGGTATTGGATTTGCCTCAATCCGCCCGCTTATGGGTTTGTGGAAAGCTTTTCGCGATGTAGCATATTTACTACTTGTCTTGGTTGTTGTCACTATCGGATTTATGATCATGTTCCGAACCAAGATTAATCCTCAAACGGTTGTCAGTGTGGAAAATGCTCTGCCGAAAATCGTTATGTCACTTATTTACATTACCTTTTCCTTCCCTATTGCCGGGTTTTTAATTGATTTAATGTATGTAGTAACAGCAATTATCATTTCGGTAGTTGCACCTGTTGATAAAACATCTTGGGGTATAGCTGGAACTAGTGCTATGGACGTACAAAAAATGCAAAACTTCTATCTTTCTGCACGCCCTATGGATATTTTTACCGGCCTTTTTGGCAACAAAAATGGATTTAATCCTTTTACCATACTTCTTGACTTGCCGAATGCACTAATTTCAGCTTTCGGAACAATACCTAATATTGTAATCCGAATAATTACATCTGGACTTTCAATATTTTTTTTATTTCCTTGGATAAAAAATCATGTATTTGATATGCTACAAGTAGATATTACAGCAAGAGCAGGAGTTAATGCAATAGCTGAAGCTTCAGCAGAAGTACAGGGTTTATGGAAAACATTATTTAATATGGCAACAAAACCATTTGGATTGTGGATAGCAATTGGATTGGGAGCAATAATTACCCCACTTATTATAGGTGTAATAATTTTTATTACAACACTCATGCTTTTTTTTCGAATATTCTTAACTATTATGTCAAGTTATATTAAAATTCTTCTCCTTGTTATTATTTCACCTCTCTATCTACTCTTAGAGGCTATTCCCGGTCAATCAACATTTTCAGGTTGGATCAAAAATATAATCAGTGAACTCATTATTTTTCCTCTAATTATTGGTATTTTTATTATCAGTATTGTAATTATGGATAATACAAGAACTGGCGCTTTATGGGCACCGCCATTTATGTTAGGAATTGAGCCATCAAGTATGGCTTATGTTATTGGTATGTGGTTTTTATTTATGACCCCAGATCTTGTTGCTTTAGTGCAAAAAATGCTTAATCCAAAGCCTCTTCCACTTGACGCTGGTCTTGGCACATTCTTTGGGGGAGCAACGACAGGAATTAGCACTGGTCTTGGAGAGGTAAGTAAATACGCACTCATTGCTCCTAAGATTGGCCCGCTTAAAAGGATTTTTGAAAACATTCCTATGCTAAAAGATATTGCCAAAGGAAGTTAAATAATAAATTTTTTTACTTAATTTAAAAAGGGTATTCGCAGTATACTTACTCCAATTAACCGTAGAATAAATACTGAAAAAATTATTAGTATGAGCCCGGTAATACAAGCAGTCAAGTTTTCCTGGGCTTTTTTAATTGCTTCGGGGTTACCCATTGAAGTCTGCATTCTAAATGCAGAATAAATAATACAAAGTAAGGCAATGCCACCGGCAAATCCTATCCCCCAAGAAAATACAAAGATTCCAATAAACTCTTGTACATTTAACGGTACACAACCCATACCCGTATACATTCCTCCCTCTTCCATTGTACATTTTAAACAATTTTGCATTTCAGTACCTGTTCTCAAATAAGTAGAACACAGTATTCGCAAACGATCAATAGCATTTGCCGATATGGTAGCATTTGGATCTTCTTTACAATAACAATTTGATCCTGAATATTGTGGTATGCCTACTAAACAAGGATCAGTACTTAGATCTTTTTGTATTTGTTGTAAGTCATTTAATTTATCGTTGTAAGGTTTGACTATTCTACCGATAAGTGGCCATGATTCCATTTTTTTATTTAAGGGTTCTATTCTTGATACTGAATATGTACAACATTTTGTTGCATCATCTGCAGAGGCTGTTGTTTTTTTTGCTCCGGCAACTCCACAAGATATACCAGGAAACTGGGTCCTTTTATCAAATATCGCAAAAGTATTTGATACAAAAAAAACATGGATAAATACAAATAATAAGAAGTAAACAATTAATTTCTTCATATATTGATGATACAGTAATTTTTTTATTTTTTCTTGTTTTTATCAAACGCTGCTTTAATCATCATAAACATGATTAAAAGCATAACCCATCCAAGAGTAGGGCCATACGTTTCAATCCATTTTGCCTTCAGTGTTACTCCTGCTCCTTTTTCAAATGTCTCAAATGTTGTTAGTTGGCCTGATCCATGTTTTATATGTTTTTTTGGTAAACCCTTATATTTTATTTTTTTTCCAAAAAAATTAAATTCTTTCTCTTCCCTAACCCACTCCTCCCCTTTATTTACTCTACGTTTCCATAATGGAATTTTGCCAAACAGCTTTGCTTGCTCATATGTATCAGCTATTTCCTTACGCGGCGAGATGTTGCACGCTTTCATAAATGCATGTCCAAAAGCATGAACCATATCACCGTCAAGAGCTGTTGTTGGATAATTAAGTGTGCTTGGTAAAAAATCTTGCATCATACTCGCGGCCGTTGTCGGATCAATACGTTTTACCCAGTTTTCAAAAAAAGGTCCTAATCCCTTAGCACGGAACTGTCTATCTTTACCAAT
>PFLI01000128.1 GCA_002785065.1 Candidatus Roizmanbacteria bacterium CG_4_10_14_0_8_um_filter_33_9 | reverse complement strand
TGCAAAACCGTTGCCCTCAATCCAATTTTTGCAAGCAACCGAAGAATATTATCTCTTTTAGGTTACAAGGCCGTTTTTGCACGAGCAATAACATACTCTTTTTTCATACCAGAGGTGTTTGTTCCACTAATCCCAAGTTCAAGAGGTGAAAACGGAACCACAAAATAGAATTTCTTTTCTAAAACTGTATTTTTTTTAACAATTGTTTTTATAAATTCCTTATAGCTGTTCAATCGTGTTTTCATTAATTCGTCTCGCTTGAGTTTAATTTTTGTTTCCAAATATTCAAGATATGATGATATATCCATTTTTTTCGATAAAATCAATATCTGTACAGGAAAAGAAAGTGAATTTAATAAACTTGAGTATGCATAAATCGTTGACGATTGCTCTTCTGCGGATAATAACCAGAAATTAACTGCACCTACTTCGATAGCAATAGAGGCGGAAAAATCCTTCATGAGGATAACATCATCTTTGATGTCTTCAATTTCAATAAAACTTTGTGTTGAGGCTTTAATTGGTGATGTTGGTTTTTGAACTGGCATAGGTTTTTATAACATTTCTTTTGAATAAAATTCAATTGGCCTTTCATTATGTTCACTTACTCTAATTTTCATTGTATCAAAAAAATAAAGGTTGTTTGTGTCCTTCATTTCAAAAACATATTCGTCGGGAGGAAGTACGCTATATGTGGCAAATACCCCATGCGGATTTGATTTTAATAATCTAACCGGATTGTTTGTTTTATCTTTAATATAAATAAGTATTCCTGGTAACGGAATTTGTTTATTATTCTTAATAATTCCTATAAAAAAAGGCTTTTTTTCTTGTGTAGTATTGGTAACGGGTGCAGATACATCATGTGAGGAAAACGAGGGCAAGTGAAATAAGCCTGTTTTCTTTTTTGGCGGGTTAACTCGAAGTGAACTAATAGGAGATTGAACAACGTGCTGAATTGCTTTCTTTTTTTGATTTGCTATTAATACTTGTTTGGTATTTGTAAGATATGCTGAAAGCATTTTTTGCGATTCAATATGAGCCATTATCCTATGTGGATTACTAACAAAGTATAAGTTTTGAAGAAGGGCAATAGGAGGATTATCTTTTCGAAAAAAATATTGTGTTGGAGAATTTATTCGTTTCCAAAAATTCTTTAACAATACATCGATAGGTCTATCATTAAAAGGAATAAACGCAAATATAATCCCAACAATTCCTGCGCATATTGCAAAAATGATATTAAGAATAGGTATGGGAAACAACATATAAATAATAAAGGCAATTGGAGCACTAATAACTAAATATAAGAATTGTTTTAACGTCATAAACCCAATCAATTTAAATTCAAATGTAGTTATCTGACGTGGAATAGGATGTTGCTCCATATATAATCAGTATAAGGTATAAAGAAGAAAGTATAAAGAAGAAAAAAACTCTTTTATCTATATGTAACTGGCTTTTTCTGTTGAGTTAAAACAAGACTCATTTTTCTATTTCTTTTTTCTGCTTTTTCAATAAATGCTTTAATTTTAGTTCCGATTTTAAGATTTTCTTTTCCTGTTAATTTACTAATATGAATTAGACCTTCGATACCTGGTTCTAATTTGACAAAATATCCATATCTTTCCTGTCTTACTATTTCTCCCTCAACTTCTTTGTCTTTTGGGTATTTTTCTTCAATAAGAGACCAAGGATCTATTGTCAGTCTTTTTATTGAAAGATTTAATTTCAAGTCCATAACATTTTTTTCTACAACGCTTACGTCGATTTTATCCCCAATTTGAACATATGCAGACGGATTTGATACTTTTTCCCAAGAAATTTCAGAAATATGAACAAGTCCTTCTACACCCTCTACTTCACAAAATATTCCAAATTCTGAAACACCAAGTACTTGAGCTTTATATGTTTTTCCGACTTCAATCTTATCAAATCCCGCTAAAAGATCTTTGTGTGAAATATTTAAGGCCGCAACCTTTTGAGAAACCACTAGTCTATTCTTTTTTTCATCTACTTCAAGTATTTTCACTTTAATTTTTTGATTCGTAAGTTTCTCAGGATGTTGAAGAAATTCTTCTGTTAATTGAATTTTTGGAATAACTCCTCGAATTCCCATAAAGTCTACAAACACTCCCCCCTTACCATATTTTCCACAAATAACCTCAATGTTTTCTTCGTTTTCTTTTTTCTTGAGGAGTATTTCCCATTTCCCTTTTTCAAAAAAATTTCGTAAAGAAACCACCGGAAATCCTTCTTTTGACTCTTCTGAAATAATTCGTGCTTTAACTTTTTCACCAACCTTAAGATAGGGAAGATATGTTGATATTTCTTTCAATTCCTTTTCGCCTAATACTGCTTGTGCTTTTGCTCCAATATCAAACAATGTTGCTTTTTTTGAAAGTGATATTATCGTTGCTTCGACTTCTTCTCCTTTTCTTATGTGTGTTAACGCAGTTTTCTGTAATAAAGCCTCCATTGGATTAACTTCTTTTTCAGATTGAGTTAATGTTGTCTTCGGTTTTTTTGTTTTTGGCATGAATTATAACCTCCTTGATTATAACGAAGAATAAAATATACCAGAAAAAGCTATAAAAAACAACTCTAATTACATTTTTTCCAGATTCTTTTTCATTTTTTCGTTTAAATCAACTATCTTATTTATTTCATTTTCATTACCTTGCGGAAGTTCCTTAATAAATATTTCTATTACCTGACGATGTTTTACATTGCTTAATTTTAAACGATATATAAAACTTTCATTAAAGGTTACTCCTTGCTTTTTAGAATTTACATATAATGAGTATATTTTTAAGGATAGCAGTTCAGACTGAGACAGTGATTGAAGTGCTAATTTTGTCTTTCCTTTTTTATTCAACTGTATTGCAATACCAGCTTGCTTATCAGAAGATAATAAATAAAAGTCAGCTTTTTTTTGATAATCCCGGATAATTAACTCAATAATTTTATCTCGAATTTGTTTTATAAAATATAAGGGATTATCAGGAAGTATGCCAACATAAGGCAGTTCATATATTACTTTTTTATCAGATAAAACAATTGACTCTGAATAGGAAAAATGGATAATATAAAAAAAGGCTGGAATCAGAAAAAAAATAGCTAAAAAAGAAACGGTTACTTTATTTATCATATCGTGTATTACTCAATTATACCAGATTATATCAACAGGTACTGAGCCAGCACCTGGTATCCACTCCAAGTCCCTAACTTTGCAGAAACTTCATCAAGAAAAATCGGTGGAACATATTTGATTGTATCATCAATTACGGTTGTTGTCTTTTTTAAATAATCATATGGGGAAATCCTTCCTAAGCTGGAATGTTTTCTTACACAGTTGTAGTAGTACAGATAATTAAATGCTTCTTTGTAAAACTGATCGTTTGTTGTGATTGCATGGATTCTTGGAATGTAAAATTCATCATCATCTGTTTTGTGTGACCGTTCAAGATGAGCATTCTCCTCCGGATGCTTTTTTCTGTTTTGAATGATGAAACAACCAAATCCCCGGAGGAGCTTTCGTAACTCTACAATCTTGTACCAACAGTCTCCGCCAAATTCAACTCCATGATCAACAGTGTAAACAATACGAACAGTTACTCCATGTGATCTTAACCAGCTTGTTACCCATAGAAACCATGTTAATCCATTTGTCCATGATTTTTCTTTGGAGTAAGCTATTAGTTTGAAACGGGAATTAACATCAATTGCTCCCCATTGGTAAAGAGGAAGATTATGTTTGATTATGTGTGTAATTTGAGAAGGAGAAAGAGCTTTTTGATCAATAATATATTTCAGATCAATTTGTACAATTTCAAAGGCAGATGACGTATACCAATCAATAAAAGGACGGGAAGATCGTTTGTATCGCCTACCCTTTTTTGTTTTTGTTTTCTTGTTACGGCGTACAATATTTCTGATTGTATGGTGAGATAAATCAATTCCATATTGTTCACGCAGTTCATCTTTAAGTCGTATAGGGCCATAATTAGTCTTTT
>PFLI01000154.1 GCA_002785065.1 Candidatus Roizmanbacteria bacterium CG_4_10_14_0_8_um_filter_33_9 | reverse complement strand
GAGTTATAGTATATGGAAGAATTTTGAAGAAAAAGGAGATTTGTTCAAACAGTTTGTACGAAAATATGCGAAAAGAACACCACAGAACTGATGATAAAACGAAAAAAAAGCAGATACTGTTTACGCTTATAACCCTACCGCTCGCTCTTTCTCTTGTCGGTCTGTTTTTTGTCTTTGAGGCTTCATACGTGCAAAGCTTCGGCGAGTTCCATGATAGTTTTCACTATTTCAAGGCACAGGCTTTATGGATTGTTCTGGGATTTGTCATTATGATGGTTTTATCATTCATCGACTATCATAAGTTATATTATGTTGCTTTTATCATTATGCTTTCAACCATATTATTTCTTTTTTTGGTACTTATTCAGGGAATAGGTTCACAAGTAAATGGAGCAAGAAGATGGATTTTTGGATTTCAACCATCTGAATTGGCTAAATTAGCTGCGATAATATATCTTTCATCATGGTTTATTACCAGGGAGCGAAAACGTTTTTTTTCATTTATTATCCTGCTTGGTCTGCAGATGCTGCTTATTATATTACAACCCGATATGGGAACTGCAGTAATTATTTTCTTGTTAAGCGTGGTTATATATTTTCTTTCAGGAATTGAGTTATATTATTTACTTCTTTTAATACCTGCAGCAATAAGTTTCTTTTTTCTTCTTGCAAAAACATCTCCTTATCGTTTTAAACGAATATTAGCATTTTTCGATCCAACTATTGATCCTTTAGGTATTACATACCATATAAATCAGATTCAAATCTCGCTTTCCAATGGCGGTCTATTTGGTACAGGCGTAGGTGCTTCAAAGCAGAAGCACCTTTTTTTGCCAGAAGCGCATACTGATTCAATTTTTGCGATTATTGGGGAAGAGATTGGTTTTATTGGAGCCTTTATGCTTATTTCGCTTTTTGTTTTACTTCTTATATACTTATTTCGGATTTCAGAAAAAGCACCAGATAGGTTTGGAAGACTTTTATCGGGAGGTATTCTTTCTTTTTTTGGAATTCAAACAATTGTAAATTTGTCTGCAATGGTACACATTATTCCTCTTACTGGTGTACCGTTACCATTTATTTCATATGGAGGTTCTAATTTGTTACTTTGTTTTTCATTAATGGGTATACTATTAAGTATAGCTAAAAAAACCAAAATTCTCTAAATTGTATTTATGAAAATTCTGATAACCGGAGGTCATTTAACTCCAGCGCTTGCTGTAATAGACAAGATTCAATTACAAAAAAGATATCAAAAAGAAATTAAGATCTTTTTTGTTGGAAGAAAGCATGCACTGGATACGGAAAAAACAATATCATTTGAATATAAAGAAATATTATTAAAAAATTTAGAATTTATTGATTTAGATACAGGTAGGTTTACTCGAATATTCAATTTAAAGAGTTTACGTAGTCTAATTAAAATACCTTTAGGATTTGTAAGAGCGTTTCAGATTTTAACTAATATTAAACCAGATAATATTTTATCTTTTGGTGGATATATTGCACTTCCCATTGTAATTATTGGTTGGTTGTTAAGAATTCCGGTTTATACTCATGAACAAACAATTTTTCCTGGATTGTCAAATAGGATTATTAGTTTATTCGCAAAAAAAATTTTTTATTCCTTCGAAAGATCTGCTCATTATTTTCCAAAAAATAAAGCAATTTATTCTGGTAATCCTATCCGTAACTCAGTTTTTTCTGTTTTAGAGAAACCGTTTGAAATAAAAAATAAATTACCCTCCATTTATATTACGGGTGGATCGCTTGGTTCTCATAGTATAAACATACACATTTTGAATATTCTGAATTTATTGCTTGAACGATACAACGTCATTCACCAAATCGGAGATGTTAAAGAATACAATGATTTTGAAACATGTATTAAGGCAAAAAATCTTCTTTCCTTTACCAGACGCGAACAGTATATTCCTGTAAAACATTTTTTAGCTTCAGAAATAGGGTATATTTATTCAATCGCAGATATTGTTGTTGGAAGATCAGGGGCAAATACTTTTTTTGAACTTTTACAATTAAAGAAACCAGCAATACTTATTCCGCTCCCTTGGTCTGCAAATCAAGAACAACAGATACAGGCAAAATTATTTGAGATGTATGGCCTTGGATTTGTTTTTGAACAAAAAAACAAAAGCGAGAAACTTTTTGAACTAATAAATCTGTTATATAGAGATAGGGCTAAGTATCTAAATCATTTTTATCGATTATCAATTGTTATGAAACAAGATGCCGCAGATTGTATTATTCAAGAAATTCTCAAAAATAATTAAAATTACAGTTGGTATTTTATTTATCATCCTCTTATTGATATGTATTTATTATTTAGATCAAGTATTTAGAATTAAAACTATTATTATTGATAAAAATAGAGAAGAGATTTCAATAAATGGAATTGAACAATTTAAGAATAAAAATTTATTGCTTATATCAAAGAATGAAGTAGTTGAGTCACTTAGAAATGTTAATCCTAGAGTTAAAACAATTGAGTTACAAATTATCTATCCGTCTACTTTAACATTACATTTTTTTTTCGAGCAAGGCATTATCAATTTAGAAACGAATAAGGGATTTTTTATTCTTGATAATAAAGGTAAAATTTTAAAAAAAATAAAAATAGCTGAAAAGAATATTCCCATATTAACTTACTACCAAAAAATAGATCACTCATCTTTTCAGCCAGGAAACTCAATTAACTATCGTGATATTTTATTATCACTTTATTTTGTTGAAAATACTGAAAAATTAGGTGTTCGTGTTAATACTGTTGATATTAATAGTTTGTATATGATACTATTTAAAATAGGAGACAAAACAGTACTATTTTCAACAGAAAAGGAAAAAGAATTACAGATATATGAATTAAGTTCAATTTTGAAAAGGTTTAAATCAGAAGGAAATAACTATAATACAATCGATTTAAGATTTGATAAACCAATATTAAAAATTTCTGATTAATTGAACTGTATGGCCGATACAATTTTTAGTGCAATTGATATTGGGAGTTCAAAAATTGCAACAATTATCGCGATTCAAAGTCAAGACAGGGATGAAGCGCGCGTAATTGGATTTAACTCCACTCCTTCTCGTGGTGTAAAAAAAGGTTTAGTAGTCGACATAGATAAAGTTACGCAGTCGCTTGAAGAAAGCATTGAAAAAGCTGAACGAATGGCTGGACAAAAAATTACAAATGCCGTGGTATCTGTTGGTGGTCCACATATTTCAGCGTTAAATTCTCGAGGAGTTGTCGCAGTAGCTGATCCGCAAGGTGAAATTTCTGACACAGACATAAATCGGGTTATCGAAGCAGCCCGAGCAATTTCACTTTCAACAACTCGACAAATTATTGAAGTGTCACCAAGGGATTTTGTGGTAGATGGTCAGGAAGGAATAAAAAATCCTATTGGTATGAGTGGCGTAAGACTAGAAGTTGAGACTCATATTATTACCGCTTCGCAAACGAACCTCAAGAACATAGATCGTTGCATGAATGATTTAGGTATAAATAACAATGGTTTTATATTTGCAGGTCTTGCTTCTGCAGAGGCAGTATTAACAGAAACAGAAAAAGAATTAGGAGTTGTACTCGTTGATATTGGAGGTGGAAAAACTGATATTGCAATGTATATTGACGGTTCTTTATCCTATTCATCTTCGTTACCTGTTGGTGCAAAACACATAACAAATGATATTGCAGTAGGACTACGTGTTTCGCTTGATTCTGCTGAAAAAATAAAAATATATGTAAGTAAGCAACTTGAAGAAAAGGATAGATTAAAAAAGAAAATAGATCAATTAAGCATTAAAGACCTCCATTTACCTGAAATTATTGAAGATTTTTCTTTAAAAACACTTATCGATGGGATTATTGCTCCTCGCATTGAAGAAATGTTTAAATTAGTAGGAGATGAGATAGCTAAAAGTACATTTTTAGAACATGTACCTTCAGGTTTGGTTGTTGCGGGTGGGGGGGCTTTGACGGTTGGTGTTACTCAAATAGCAAAGAAAAGTATTGGTTTACCTGTCCATATAGGTATTCCGGGAAACATTACAGGTCTGATTGACGAGATTATCGACCCGCAGTATGCAACAACAGTTGGGTTGATTTTATATGGACAAAAAAACATAAT
>PFLI01000046.1 GCA_002785065.1 Candidatus Roizmanbacteria bacterium CG_4_10_14_0_8_um_filter_33_9 | reverse complement strand
AGTTATAAGTTTTTTAAAAATCGGAACAAAGATCCGCTATTTATTGCATCAGGACTATTTTTTATTTTTTTTGGTAGCTCTTTTTCTTATATTTTATCTCTCTATCATTTCCACTCATGGCAAAGTTTTATGTATGCACAAGCTATGCAGTCGGGAAGGGCATTATTGAATATGTCTTATGCCTGGTCTCTGCCTATACTTCTCGGAGCGCTTATTATTTTACAAAAAGATAAACTTACAATAAGAAAAATTATACTATTGGGGATATTTTTATTTTTTATGTTTGGTCTTAAGTTTTATGGGGGAGTAGTTTTATTTGTACTAATTTTTGTTAATAGATTTTTTATTTGGATAAAAAAAGGAAATGTAAAAATCTTGTTTGAAATAGTACTATATTTAATAGCCAGTTATGTTGGATATATAATTTTTTATAAAACTTCAGGTTCCTTTAATGGATTTCCTTTTGCTTTTTCTCCTTTCGCAATCGCTCATCCACTCATTGAGGAAAAAGATATGTTTTATATACCATCCCTTGTACTTGCGCGATATTATCTTGTTTCCGTTAATTCTTTTTCTCCGCGATTGTTAGGTATAGAATTATTTACCGCAATAATTTTCTTGATTTTTAATTTTGGTTCACGAATGATAGGTAGCGTTTTAATAATGAAGAAGCTTATACAAAGAAAAGTTACAAGATATGACGGAATAATAATATTAATAATTATTGTATTTACTACATTTACACTTCTTTTTGTGCAAAAAGGGGAGTGGTGGAACATTATTCAGTTTTTGGGATATACGCTTTTTTTAATGAATTTTTTTGCAGCAGAAGCATTGTTTTATTTATTGAAATCCAAGAAAAAAATATTTCTTCTTATCGGAATTGGATTTATACTATTAACACTACCAACCAATATCGAACAAGTGTCTTTTGCAGGAGAAAGACATATTAGTTTTAACAATGAAGAATTAAATGCATTGACTTTTTTAAAAAAAAAACCAAATGGGGTTGTGTTAACCCTACCCGTTCAAGAAACATCTTATGTTTCTGCTTTTTCAGAAAAACAGGAATATATTGCTGACAAAAATCCTCTAAATCTACTTGGGATTGATTACGAAAAAAGAATGAACGAAGTAAGAGATCTTCACAACCCTATATTTAATATAGATAAAATAAAGTATATTTATTATCGAAAAAATAATGGAGAGATTGAATCATTTATTGCACCTAAGGAATATAGGCAAATATTTGAAAATAAGGAAATTATTATTTTTAGCAAGAAATGAAAAAAATAACATTGATTTTTTATATACTGCTTATTTTTATTCTTGCATTTTATTCCTATGCACTTATTGATCCCAATATTACTTTTTTTCAACATCCTCTTTGGGTTATGTTTCGTGATCCTTTGGTTCAGTTTGGATATTATAATCGGGAAGGGTCGTGGTGGACATATTTCATTTTGGTAATCTTATTATTCCTATTTTCTTTTTTCGCAGTTAGATTTTATAAAAAAATTAATATCGTTAAGCTCTCTTGTGTTATAGGAGGAATTTTGCTTTTTTCCTATCCTTTTTTATCCCATGACTTTTTTAACTATATGTTTGATGCTCGAATTTTAACGTATTATGGTAAGAATCCTTATTTATTTAAGGCTCTTGATTTTCCCGCTGATAAGTGGACTCGTTTTATGCACTGGACGCACCGTACATATCCATATGGTCCAATTTTTCTTATTTTAAGTCTTGTTCCATCATTTTTAGGATTTGGAAAATTTACATTAACCTTTATTTTATTTAAAGCGACCTTTATTGGTTTATATATTATTTCTGTTGTACTTCTTTCGAGACTGAATAAAAAATGGGCGGTTATGTTTGCAACACATCCACTCATTATTATTGAAGGTCTTGTTTCTTCTCATAACGATATGGTTGCATTATCATTTGCAATTATCGGCATTTATTTTTTATATAAAAATAAGAATAAGTGGGGAAGAATACTTTTTTTGCTATCCCTTGGAATTAAATATCTTTCGTTTCCTGTTTTTTTTGTCCGTGCTCCAATTCCAAAAGGATTTTTATCCTTTCTAAAAAATATTAAAAACAAGATTTTAAATCATTCATCAAAGACATTGTTGGATAGACTTAGAAATAATCAAAATGTAATGTTATTTGCTTTACAAATAGGTATTATTTTGTATGTTTCATTTGTCGGAGAGATTCAACCCTGGTATTTTCTTGGATTACTTGCCTTCACTCCGTTTCTTAGTGAATTTATTAATAAACTTTGGATTTTCTTTTTTGGCCTTCTTATTTCTTATTATCCATATATCCGCTTTGGGGGATGGGACACTGTTGACAAAGTTAATCTAAAACATCTGATTATTATCATTTTTTTTGGAATTAACTTATTGTATTTCTTTCTATATTATTTTAGATTAAAAAAAGTTAAGGCATAATTTTTAAGGAGATGAAGCCTTGTTTTTAAAGGGGCGTATTTAAGGCCAAAACGAAGTTGGTTTTTTTTCTGATACATTTGATGAAGTTCTGATCCGGATCCTTTTGTTGATTGTGCATTTTTGTGCCAAAGAATAATGTTTGGATCAAAATAGAGAGCAATATTTGCGCGTTTTGCGCGTTCACAATATTCGGTGTCTTCAAAGTAGAGAAAATAAGACTCATTCCATAAACCAATTTGTGAGACAACAGATGCATCAAAACACATTAGGCACCCGGTAATAAAATCTGTTTCTTCACAAATATCATATTTACCAATATCAACTTCATCAACTCCACGATGCTTTGTAAGACAATTATCCCAGTCATTTATTCCTCCCGCATACCAGAGAACTTTTCCCAAGTCTTTTTGCGCGTATCTTTTTTTGTGATACTCATATCCAGATGCATAATAAATCTTACCTCCAATAAGAGAAGAAGGATGTTTGTCTAAAGATTCAGAAATACTTTCAATAAAATTTGAAGCAACATAAATATCACTATTAATCACACAAAATCTTGAAAATTGCTTTGACAAAGCTTCTTTTATACCAAGATTGATACCATAGGCGTATCCTTTATTTATACTAGGTAGCAGAGTAACAAGTGACGGCAGTTTGATTTTCCTTTTGTTTATTGATAGATCAACAAGAAAAATATGAAAGTTATCTGAGGCTTGTTTTTTAAATGAGTTCAAAAAATCAGGTAAAATGATATAATTTTCATACAATACGGTTATAACAGCAATCTTTTCGTTCATATGTTTCATTATATCAATCGGATACGAAAAAAAATTCATTGGTTTCATTTAGTTTATCTTGGAATCTTTTTTGTCTTTCTTACAAACACTCTTTATGTAACTTATCCTGATGAATTTGTGAATATACTGGGAGGAAAATTTATCAACATGGGTAAGATTCCGTATAAAGATTATTTCGATCATCATCTTCCAGGGGCTTGGTATTTATCAGCAATCCTCCAATGGTTTTCATTTGGATCATATGTATTATTTCGTATTTGGTGGGCGATTTTTGCTTTTGGATGTTTATTTGGGGTAGCAACATACATCAAGAAGAACAAACCTGAGGCATATCCATTTTATCTTGGATATTTTATTATCTTTCCTTTTATAACCGTATATTATTGGACTCATCTCTTTATCGCAGATAGCTTGGCATTCCTTTTTTTCTCGGTGATATTTTGGCTTCTTATTATTGAATCTTTTAAGAAAGAGAGTAAGGATAAAATAATTTTCTTACTATCATTTATTAATTTTTTGTTTGTGTTTTCTTCTCTCACTTTTATTTATATTGCTATTCCTTTTTATATTTGGATCCTTTATTTAATGAATAGAACAAAAATAGATCTCAAAAAAAGTTTAAAACTTATTGGGATATGCATTGCTCCTTATCTGGTATACGGAGTTTACTTATTGTTATCAAATTCATGGAAGGAATTTTATATATCAAATTTTGTTTACAATACAACACTATATATAAGTATTCCCAATTATGTAAAAGGTCCACACTTTAATCCAATCAAATTTGCCCTTACTCTCATTTTTAATTTCTATGAAACATATATTCCACTGCTTGTACGGATTAAGGAGTTTAATTTATTTTTTCCCGTTGACTTGACGATAGCTTTAGGAAGTTTTATTTTACTCCTGTTTCTTTTCATTGAAAAC
>PFLI01000100.1 GCA_002785065.1 Candidatus Roizmanbacteria bacterium CG_4_10_14_0_8_um_filter_33_9 | reverse complement strand
TTTTCATTGTCTAGATAATCTATCTTAGCATATATTAGATGCTAAAGTAATCTAGACCCTATGTTTTTAATAATGTATTAATGTGATTAATATAAGTTTTGGAAATATTATTCCATACTGGTGTTACATTTTTTTCTCCCAAATTTAATTTTAAAGCATGACGAACAAAAGGATTTTCGTAGACAGAATAAGTTCCTAATTCCTTTATCTGCTTATTAAGCAATAGTACTATTTTTTGAAGTTTTTTATCTCTTTCTTTAAGCTCTTGATATAAAAAAGTTAACAACGCAATTCCGAATATTTCAACGGCAGCTTGATCGCTGCTTGCGATAACAACACCTGGATTAAGGGAGACCACTTGGGAAGAAAAAAAAGGACAAATCATTTTTTTATCAGGACCTAAAGTGACTTGAGCTTTTGTTGCAGTTATCATAGTCAACCTCAGTTTTGACCTAATCGCTAAACTAATTTCAACAATCTTGTTAAAAAAAGAGTTACTTTTATCGTTTTTTACATCAATATCTGCTTGTTTAGCTCGAATTTTCATAAAAGTAGATAATGGTCCATTCATATGAAACTCCAAACGACTATCTTCACGAAGTAACCCAACCATATTTTTAAACCCTAACGTAACTCCTGCCTGTACATGGGTGCTCAATCGGGGAAGACTAATCATATGATCTGCTTTATTAATCCAGTTAGTGATATAAAATCCATTTTGCCATGACGACGTATCTTTGGATTTAAAATGAAAAAAGCCCTTATCCCATCCCTCTTCTTCAAAACCAATAAACCGAGCTTTGTTGTCAGTTTTCATTCCTGATTTTGCATAATTGTGAGAAGACGAACCCTTCAGTACTCCTTCTGGTCCGTGTAACACATGACCAACACCTGATTGATCTCCGATTATTACTTTTGCGCCTTTTTTTATTAAAATATCTGTAATTATTTTTATTGTTTTTGGATGAGTAGTTGCAAGATATGGATCTGGAGAATTTAATGCAGGTTTGATAAGCACCGTCTCCCCTTTTTTGAGCCATTCAACATTGTTTGTTGTTTTAATAAATGTTTCTTTTATTATCGCCTCTTCTTCTTTTGTATTTTGAATACCGGAAATGTATAGGGTTGACATAGTGTATTTATTATATAACCATATTTTTCTTTTTCTCTGTTTCTTTTGATGATTTATACTAAAAAACTAATTTTAAATCTCAGATTTTTTAGTATATAATAAGCACTGTGGTAAATGCCGAGATAGCCAAGGTGGTCACGGCGGGAGTCTGAAAAACTTCAGATGTCAGTTCGACTCTGACTCTCGGCACTGTAAAGGTAATCAAATTATTTTTGTAATCTTGTACAGTCAATTTTTGATTTATCCAGAGAATTGAGATCATAAACAAACGCCAGTGTATCAACATTATTTTCCGACCAGATAATTTTTTGTGCTTTTCCTAATGCAGATCGAAAATCTTCATTTGTTACATATAGGGCATTTTCCTTGTTTTCAATTACTCTACAATAAGTCTTATAAATATCTTCATTAGCAATATTAATATTCTCCAAGCTAATCGGCCAAGCAAATCCAATATTATCTGGCTTTGTCCGAATAACTTTTTTTTGGTAGATTGCTGGATCGGTTTTGTTGATAAATGAATAATATATAATAGCTTCAGTAATAGATCGAATGTAAATTTCTGTATTTTTATCTTGTCTATTCAAATACAACATAAGTTTCGGGATATAAGTACCATATGCAATTTCGTGTTTATTAATATGTACCGCAAGTAAGTTAACCATAAAAAATAATGTAAAAACAACAATACCTACAATTATTAATCCGTAATATATTTTTTGGTAGAGTTTTGATTTAATAAGATCATAAAGAAAATGAACTCCGTAAACTAAAACAAGAATAATAAATGGAAATAATGGAAAAAGCCGTATTTTTTGTGGATCACCTGCTAACACAGAAGGTAAGGGAGAAAAAATAAGTCCAGCTAATAAAAATAGATCAATCTTTGTTGTTTTATGTGTTATTAAACGAATTCCAAGTGATAAAAGACCCGCTAAATAAAATGGAATTAAAACAGCATAAAAAAGACCATAATTATTCACGTTCAAATAGATAAACTCTGTATCTCCATTAAGAAAGAAATAGTTGGGAGACAATGCAGTAACATATCTATTAAGGTATATACGTATATAAGAAATAAGTTTATTTGAGTTTAGATCACAAATAATTTTGGGAACTCGCGTACTACAAAATGCCCTGTTTTCATTTATATCCATAACCATTCCCATGTTGGTAATAAATCCTGTCTGTCGTAATCGTACAGTTCCTGTTTGTGAAAAAAGAGTGAGGAAAAACGGAGAAACTGCTATTATAAACGAGATTGTAAGAATAAATCCCATGCGAGAAATCCGTTTCTGTTTGATTGTATGAAGTGCAATAAGAATGATCAAAATAAAAAATGTTACAAATCGATAGGCAATATAACTGTACCATGTTGCTCCAAGGCACAAACCACCAAACACAGCCAAAAAAATCGATTGTTTACAATAAGCAAAAAAAGAAAAAAATAACCCAGCAATAAAACACATGAGAGCTACATTTGATTCATAACCAAAACGACTCAATATAATAGACCATGGACTAGTTACTGCTATCAAACTCCCCACAAAGCTTAACTTAATCTTAAACCCCAGTTCAAGCAATAAAAGAAAGAGGAAAATACCCATAAATGATCCTGCAATGACTGAAGGTAAACGTACAGAGAGATTGTTTAAACCAAACAGCTTAACAAATGGAATAACAGTATAGACGTAAATGGGTAGTTTCTGATCTCCATTAGCTTTAAAAGTAAGTAAAGTTTTTATTCCATGTTCATCTTTCCCTGTTTTTAATAGTGAATATACATTGTATCCAAAACTGGCTTCATCAACCAATATACCCGAAGGAGCTGATGCAACCTTATAAAAACGGAGACTAAATGCTGTAATAAATAAAATCGCAATACAAGTGAGAATTTTAAGATTCTTATTCATTTATATATTAAAGCATCAGATACTTTTTCATGAAAATCTCATCGACAGAGAATTCTTAGTTTAAGTTTATTTGTAAAGTCGAATTTCCTTATCGTTATGGAAGATACTGATGATAAAAAGATTTCATTGAATTATATATCTGTTCGCAGATTACTCTCCCTATTTTTGCAGGCACTCCTTGTAGTGTTTATCTAACGATACGGTATTCTGTTTTATTTCTTCTTCATACTGGGTGTTTAATTCCGTCATATCGGGAGCAATACTGCTCTCGTTGGTAAGAGACAGTTTGTTTACTTCGTTCTGAACTATATTATTAACCTGACGTAACACTCTATCAGTTGTGAATTTTTGAGCCTGTACATCCTTTTCCTTCTGGCATTGCATTCTTACCAGGGGTGGTTTTATTAAAACAAAATCTAAGCCCAAAACTACCAGTATGGAAAAGACGGTCGCTATTAATTTTGACACATTTTATCCAACTGCCGTTACTCTTGAGTAAATTAGTAATAATTATATTTTAACATGACTTCAGGTCTTGAGGAGCAAATACTCCTGTGATATACTTTCCTTACTTGCGGTGGTAGTTCAACGGTAGAACGTCTCCTTGCCAAGGAGAAGGTTGAGGGTTCAAATCCCTTCCACCGCTCAGAAAAAAATTATGAAGCGTCAAGTAAAGAAGCATTTTGACAATATGCTTCATCATATATATATCAATCCTCTTGAAAAATGCAATCTTCGTTGCAAAATGTGTTATACAAAAAAAACTTCCAATATATTATCTGAAAAGCAGATTCTTGATTTTATTTTCCGATATAAAAAAGAGGTTGAAGTAAAGGTTGTTACTTTTTGCGGAGGAGAAGTTATGACACTTGCCTATTTTCCTCATTTAGTAAACACACTAACTGAAAAAGGAATTTTCATTCAGATTATCACTAATGGTACCATTGACAAACTGAAAGAAATCAACAGCCCCAACTTAATAAAATTAATTATTTCGCTTGACGGACCTGAATCATATCATGATTTGAACCGTGGAAAAGGAATGTTCCAAAAAAGTATCGCGCTTTTAAAAAAAGCCCGACAAATAGGCTTTCATACCGAATTATTTTCTATTGTTA
>PFLI01000160.1 GCA_002785065.1 Candidatus Roizmanbacteria bacterium CG_4_10_14_0_8_um_filter_33_9 | reverse complement strand
AGCCGACCAGTGCCTTAAATTTTAAAGAAAGTTAATATCTACTATTATTTATAGGTTTAAATCCTTCAAGAACTTCTTGAAGTCTCCATTAAGCTCTTTATGCTGTAATGCAAATTCTACCATGGTCTTAAGGTATTCAAATTTATTTCCAGTGTCATAGTATTTTCCATTTTCAATTACGGTTGCGTATACGGGAACTCCTTCTTTTTTAAGTAAATTTATTGCATCTACTAACCATATTTCGCCACCTTTTCCCGGTTTAATTCGTTTTAACGCACTAAAAATTTCTGGGGGAAGGATATAAGCACCGTGTGTTGCAATATTAGAAGGTGCCTCATTTGGTTCAGGTTTTTCCACAATTTTTAATATTTTGTGTACATTTCCCTCAACATGTTCGAGTTCAGCGATTCCATATCGTTTTAGGTCTTCTTTTTTTTCTATTTTTACACCTGAAATTACCACTCCACCATATTTTTCATATACTTTAATCATCTGAGCTAATCGAGGAGGTTTAGAGTAAATAAACTCATCTCCCCACAATACTGCAAATGGCTCATTCTCTATAATCGGTTCAACTGCTAGTACAGGTGTACCGTTTCCATATGGTCCCTTTTGACGTACGTAAATAAAATTCGCCATCTCAGATATTTCTCTAATTTGATTTAAAAGATGGTCTTTTTTTCCTGAAACTAAATTTTTAACTAAATCTTCGTTAGGAACGTCAAAATGATCCTCAATGGCTCTCTTATTGGCTCCAGTAACAATAATAATATCTTTTATGCCTGATTGTACGGCCTCTTCAACCACATATTGAATTACTGGTTTGTCCACAATTGGTAACATTTCCTTAGGCATGGCTTTTGTCTGAGGAAGAAACCTTGTACCAAATCCGGCCGCAGGAATAACAACTTTAGAAATTTTTGGCGATATCATTTTTTATTCGAATTTAATTGATAATTTTTGGATAAGAAGAATAGAATCGAAATAGGCGGTAATTTGAGCTATACCACTTGTCTGTGAAATAATTGTTGTTGAAGCTTTTCCTTGCTCATCTGTAGTTAAATTACTTTCCTTTAATACTCCTAAAGTTGTATTAATGGTTATTTTCTTATTTTTAATGGGTAGTCCGTTTTCACTTCGAATAAAAACACTAATTGTGCTTTTAGTTTCATTATCAGCTTTTAGTGAAAGAGGATATGCAAATAAAAGTGAATTCTTTGATGATGCGAGTACGTCTTCTTTTGCCCGAGTAAATTTTGATAATGGCTGATTAAAAAAAACCATAATAACAAAGGTGCTAAAGGTTAAAAAAAATAGAAGAAGCACTACTTGAAGTTTCTTTTCCATATATATGTTTATATTATATCATATTTCAAATTCTGATTTTCAACTTACTAACTATTATTACAAAAAATTAATAATATCCTCAAAAACTAAAAGTTACTTATGTTAAACTATAAACAAAACTCGTCTAAATTCTCTGATTGCCTATTGAAATAAATGTAAATTCATATATCATAAATAAGTATGCTTTATTACTCAGAACTTGAAGGTAAGCAAATTTTCACTGAAGACAATATCAAAATAGGTACATTAAATGATATTATATTCAAGCCGTCAGAACAAGCTAAGGTTACTAAAATTGTAATAAAGAGTGTACACAAAAATAAATTTATTCTTCCATTTAAGTTTGTATATAAAATAAATACCAGTATCCACATTCAAAAATCATTTCAAATTTCAGAATTAGAAGAAAATGAACTTTTTATCAAAAAAAATCTATTAGATAAACAGATTATTGACCTTTCAGGAAATAAGATTATTCGGGTAAATGATGTAATTTTACATGAAAATGTTACCTCAGGTTTAACATTAACGGTATCTGGTGTCGATGTTGGATGGCTTGGATTAACGAGAAGAATAAAAATTGAGTCGTACATTTCCCGCCTATTTCATAAACTACATATCCCACGTGCTTCTGTCTTTTTATCATGGGCCGATATACAACCGCTTGATCTTATGAGGGGTAAGGTGGTACTTAAAAAGGAAGAGGATAAATTGGATAATTTACGCCCAGAAGATCTTGCAGATTATCTTGAACAAACAAATGAAAGAAATATACGTAGATTTCTCAAAATATTAGAACCAAAACGATCGGTCGAAGTTGTAAGTAATTTAAACCTCAACTATCAAAAAGATCTTTTTCAACATTGGATTCCAGAAAAGTGTGCCCAAATAATACAAAATATGGAACCAGATAAAGCAGTGGACGCACTCTTAACTGTTTCGAGAAGAAAAAGAGAAAGTATTCTAGCTTTAATTGAAGAAAAAAAAAGAAATATTTTCTCGAATCTTATTTCTTTTTCAAAAACACCAATTGGTAAAAGAATGACACCAATTTTTTTTACTATTAATTCTAGCGCAACCGTTAAAGATACGATTCAAAAAATAAAAAACGATACCCATAATTTTACTTTTTTTGCAACTATATATGTGGTAAATAATAATAATCAACTTGTTGGTGTAGTGAATCTTCATGAATTATTAATGCAGTCTTCAGAAACACCCTTATATAAATTTATGATACAAAATCTTATTGTTGCAAATTTGATGACCCCAATTGAGCTTGTTATTCGCAAAATTGTACATTATCGGCTTCCAGCAATCCCAATAGTTGACAGTAACAAAAAAATGCTCGGTATTGTAACATTTGACGATATTGTTGATATTATCTCGAAAAAATTATTCCCGTCATATGCTTGATCTAAAAAAAACAATAAAGACAATGCCGCTACATTTAAAACTAAAAAGATATTTATTTACTTTTTTTGCAATATTTGGCCCAGCTACTATCACTGCCATAGCTGATAACGATGCAGCCGGAGTCGCAACTTACTCCCTAGCAGGGGCGGAATTTGGATACTCAATTCTGTTTGTATTATTTTTTGTCACAATTCTTCTTGCCATTACTCAAGAAATGGGTATCAGAATTGCTATGGTTACGGGAAAAGGTTTGGGAGATATAATAAGAGAAAAATACGGAGTAGCAATGTCGTTCGCAGTTTTTGGTGGGTTATTTATTGCAAATATGGGAACCATTATTGCTAATTTCTCTGCAATAAAAATTACTGCATCACTTTTTGGACTTTCTCCTTTAAATCTTATTCCAGGAATTATCCTTATTTCTTTTCTTTTTGTAGTAAAAGGTAATTACAAAACTAATCAAAATATTTTTCTCCTTTCAGCTTTTTTTTATATTTCATACATTGTATCTGCTTTTAAAGCCAGCCCAGATTGGGGAAAGGCATTAAGTAGTGTTGTAATACCACAAGGTATCGTTCTTTCAAAAGAATTTTTATTCGCATCAATTGCCATCCTTGGAACAACAATAACACCTTGGGGGCAATTTTTTGTTCATAGTTACGTTTTAGATAAAAAACTATCTAAAGATAAACTTAAGTATGAACAAGCTGAAACTTATTTTGGCGCTTTTTTAACAGATTTTTTTTCTTTCTTTATGATTGTCGCTACTGCTTCAACTTTATATACTCATGGAATAAAATTGGTTTCTGGAGAACAGGCAGCTTTAGCAATAAAACCATTTGCAGGAGAACTTGCAGGGACTTTATTTGGTCTGGGTATTCTTAATGCAGGGTTTATGGGCATCATTATTGTTTCATTAACGACCGCATATGCCTTTTCTGAGTTTTTTGGGTATGAAGGAAGTCTCGACGCTCCCTTTAAAAGGGGAAAATTATTTTATGGAATATTTCTCATACAACTCCTTATTGCCGGATCAATCGTTATGCTGCCTTCAGTTTCCTTATTCAAGATTGTTTTCTATACCCAATCACTTAATGGAATTCTTCTTCCTATTATGTTTTTTTTCTTACTAACTATTACGAATGATAAAGAAATGATGGGAGAACATATTAATAAAAAATGGTATAATTACTTCGCCATAATTTCATCGATCCTGATTGTTTTCGCATCAATAATTACCATAT